>DATFIG010000094.1:0-13968 GCA_035270345.1 Haploplasma sp. | reverse complement strand
ATCTTATACTTTCTTCATCAATTTCAACATCAAAGCCATCAATTACCTCAAAAAATGCAATGATTGCTTCAACATTTAAATCTCTAGTTCTTTCTTTGAAAAAATGTAAACGAAATTTTGACATTAAATCACCTTCTTTCTATATTTTATCACATTTATTTATTTTTATTTAATTTATCGAACACTTTGTAATCAGTGCGGTCCAATGTTAAAGGCGTAATTGATATATATCCATTATTATATGCCCAAACATCTGTATGATTTTCTTCTTGAAATTGATTAAGACTTCCCTTTAAATAGTATAAATCTTCACGATCATTTTTTCTAACATATTCAGAGTGATAATATCTTCTACCTTGTGTAGTAATCATAACTCCATTAGTTTTCTCAAAAGTAAATTTGGGAAAGTTAACATTTAAAATTCCATCAATTTCATACATTTTGTTTTCGATAATTTCTCCTAATGTTTTAATTGCCTCATCATATATATAAGGTAAATCTAATCCATCAGCTGAAATAGCTATTGCAGGTACACCGTAGATACGTGCTTCTTTAGCAGCACCTACAGTTCCTGAATATAATATATCTTTTGCAAGATTAACTCCATCATTGATACCTGAAACTACTAATCCAAAATTAACATTAAATAAGTTTAAACCTGCTCTAGCAGCATCAGCCGGTGAGCCATAAACTTCAATTGAACGCATTGTTCCAGGTATTAAAGGAACATCTTTAATTTCAATTGTAGATCTTAATGTTATTGCATGACTTTGTGCACTTTGTTCAACTGCTGGTGCAGATACATAAACTTTACCATATGGCATAAGCGCTCTTGCAAGAATTTCTAAACCCTTTGATTTAATTCCGTCATCATTAACAATTAAAATATTCATTAAAATTCCTCCACAATTGAGTTACATCTTTCACATAAATGTTTGTCATTTAGCTGTTTATATAAACGCCAGCATCTTTCACAAACCTTGCCATCAAATTTAGAAATACTAATAACTTGTTCGTTACCTTCAACTACATTAACATTAGATGAAATTAAGATTAACTCTAAATCAGCATCTAAATATTTAATTGCTTCAATTTGTTCTTTAGTTAAGACTAAATCAATTTGTGATTCTAATGATTTACCAATTACTTTATTGGTTCTAGCAATTTCTAATTCTTTTAAAACATCTTCTCTTAATGTTTCAAAGATATCAAAATCTGCTAATAATTTTTCATCTGTAAAATCCCTTCTTGCAGGCATACTTTCTAAGTAGATATCCTCACATGCTTGATATGGCATTTCCCAATAAGCTTCTGATGTTGTATGTGGAATAATTGGATTTAATAATTTTAATAACCCTAATATAATATCATAAAGTGTTGATTGGATAGCTCTTCTATCAAAGTTGTTTTCTTTTTCAATATATAGAACATCTTTAATAAAATCTAAATAAAATGCACTAAAGTCATTAATGATAAATGGCATGATTGTGCGGTAAACCTTGTCAAATTCATAGTTATCATAAGCATCAAGAGCTTTATTAACAACATCAAAATATTTTAAAGTCATTACACGATTAATTCTACCACGCATTGAATAAGCAATATAATCAGTTTCAACATTAAAGTCACTGATGTTACCTAATACGAATCTAAATGTGTTTCTAATCTTACGGTAAGCTTCAGATGTTTGTTTAATAACATCATCACTAATTCTTACGTCTGATTGGTAGGAAGTTGTTGCTACCCAAAGTCTAACAATATCAGCACCTTGTTGTGAAATAATCTTTAATGGATCAACTACGTTACCAATAGATTTACTCATTTTGTTACCTTTACCATCTAGTACCATTCCGTGACTTAACACGTTTTTATATGGTGATACACCTGTTGTAGCTACACTTGTAATAAGTGAAGAGTTAAACCAACCACGATATTGATCACTACCTTCTAAGTATAGATCAGCAGGGAATGATAAACCACGGTCTTCTAATATTTTATATGAAGTACCACTATCAAACCAAACATCCATTGTATCTACTTCTTTAGTAAAGATTCCATTTGGTGAACCTGCGTGACTATATCCTTTTGGAAGTAAGTCTTTCGCATCTTTTTCATACCAAATATTTGCTCCATGTTCTTTAAATAATTTAGAAATATGACTAATTACTTTTGCATCTAAGATTGGTTCTTCATTTTCAGCATAAAATACTGGTAAAGGAACTCCCCAAACTCTTTGACGTGAAATAACCCAATCACCACGCGTTTCAATCATATTTGATAATCTAACTTCCCCCCATGATGGAGTCCATTTAACATTTTTAATTGCTTCTAATAAATCATTTCTTAATGGATCAATACTTGCGAACCATTGTGGTGTCGCTCTAAAGATAACTGGTTTTTTAGTTCTCCAGTCATGTGGATAAGAGTGAGTAATAACTTCTTGTTTTAATAAGTTTCCTAATTCTTCTAAGTCTTTTACAACTTGAGTATTAGCTTTCTCATAAAACATTCCTTCATACTTACCTGCTTCTTCAGTCATATGACCTTTAGCATCAACAGGACTTAAGACACCTAAATTATATTTAGAACCAACGATATAGTCATCTTCACCATGCCCTGGTGCTGTATGTACTAAACCTGTTCCATCAGTATCAGTTACGTGTTCACCTAAGATAATTGGAGATACACGATTGTATAATGGGTGGTTATAATTAACATTTTCTAATTCATTTCCAATAAATTCTTTAACGATAGAAACATTTTCCCAACCTAATTTTTCAGATACATTACCTAATAATGATTTTAAAACAACATATTTAACATTATTAACTTCAACTAATGAATAAGTCATTTTTGGATGAACTGAAACAGCTAAGTTAGCCGGTAAAGTCCAAGGTGTTGTTGTCCAAACTACTAAGTTTGCATCTTTTAATTCATTATCTTGTTCTACAATCGGGAATGTAAAGTAAATTGAGATTGAATTTTTATCTTGATATTCAATTTCAGCTTCAGCAAAAGCTGATTCACTTGATGGTGACCAATATACTGGCTTTAAACCACGATAAATTAAGTTTTTACCTGCCATTTGACCAAATACTTCAATTTGGTTAGCAATAAAATCATTACTCATCGTTATATATGGATTATCCCAATCACCTAAAATACCTAAACGTTTAAATTGTTCTTTTTGAATATTAACTTGTTCTAATGCATAAGATGCACAGTGCATTCTAAAATCAACACGAGAATAATCTTCACGCTTAATACCTTTTTTAATTACCTCATTTTCAATTGGTAATCCGTGTGTATCCCATCCAGGTACAAACGGTGTATAAAAACCAGCCATTGTTTTATATCTTAAAACAAAGTCTTTTAATGTTTTTTGTAAGGCATGTCCAATATGAATGTTACCATTTGCATATGGAGGTCCGTCATGTAAGATAAACGGTTTATTATCTTTATTTTTTTCTAATACTTTTTTGTAAAGTTCCATTTCTTTCCATTTTTCTTGAAATTCAACTTCACGAACACCTAAATTACCTCGCATCGCAAAGTTTGTTTTAGGAATTAATAATGTGTCTTTTAGTTCCATTTTTTTTCTCCTTTTATATATAAAAAAATACATCCTTAAACTCTAAGGACGTATTATATACGCGGTACCACCTTAGTTCTAAACAGATGTTTAGCACTCAATTTTATATTATTACTCCAAGATGATAAATTATTTACATAATAATTAGGCTCACACCATCCCTAACTCGCTAAATATTACTGATTAAATAATTGTTGTTCTTTTCATTGTAATTATTAAATTAAATCGTCCACTAACTTTCTAACACTACCATCATCATAAACTTCACTATTACCAAATAAAAACACTTTTTCTTTAATAGGTAAAACAAAACCTTCGATTGCATAAATTACGCCTGATAGAAATGCGATTGCTTTATTAGCACTATCAATGTCAACACTTTCTAAATTAACTATTAAAGGTTCACCATTGATTATATTTGTTGCCAACTTTGTTAGTTGATGATCATCAACTTCAAATAGTTCCTCGAAATTAATACGATGTACAGTTTCGGTAACTTGTTCTGCTGGTTTCTTTTTTCTTAAAAAACTAAATAGTCCCATGATTAACCTCCTATAATTGATTTAAAATAAGATCCAATTCTTAACATTGTTGCACCATTATCAATTGCAAGTAAATAATCATCACTCATTCCCATAGAAAGTTCTAAATAATTATATTTTTGTTGTAATTGTTTGGCTTTATTAAAAACAATATTAGTTAAATTATTGTTATTTAATACACCCATTGTCATGAATCCTACTATTTCTATTTTATCATATTTTTTTAATTCTATAATGAATTCATCCACTTTATCTAAAGATATCCCATTTTTAGTTGATTCCTCGCTAATATTTAGTTGAATCAAGCATTTTAATGGTTTATTTCGGTATTTTTGGATTAGTTTAGCCTGTTTTAATGATGATAGACTATGTAAATAGTCTATTTCATTAATAACTTCTTTAATTTTATTAGTTTGTAGGTGACCAATAAAGTGCCAAGTAAAGTTTTCATGTTCTAACAAACTTCTTTTACTTAATAATTGGTCTACTCTATTTTCACCAAAGTTAGTTATTCCTAGCTTACTGATTTCTATAATTTCCGTTTCATTATAATATTTGCTAGCACAAATAATTGTTTTTGAAAATTCAATCATACGTTAAATCTAAAGTTTAGAACATCGCCATCTTTAACAATGTATTCTTTTCCTTCGATTCTAACTTTACCCTGTTCTTTAGCAGCCAGACGACTACCTGCTGCAATTAAGTCATCATATGCAATAGTTTCAGCCGCAATAAATCCTTTTTCAAAATCAGTATGAATAACACCTGCACATTGTGGAGCCTTCATTCCATCAATAAACGTCCAAGCTCTTACTTCTTTTACTCCTGCAGTAAAATAAGTTCTTAATCCTAATAAGTTAAAACTTTCTTTAATTAATTTATTTAAACCTGATTCAGTTACACCATATTCTTCTAAAAATGCTAATTGGTCTTCTTTATCTAAGTTAGCAATTTCCATTTCTAATTGAGCACTAATTGGAATAACAATCGTATTATCTTTTTTAGCATATTCAACTAAGTCATTGAAGTGTTTATTTGATGTTGGTTCTTTCAACTCAAAATCAGCAACGTTAGCAACAAAAATTGATGGTTTTAAAGATAAAAGGTTAAAGTTACGAATAACTCTTAAAGCATCTTTATCTAACTCTAAGTTTTTAGGGTCACGATCATTTTCGATTGCATCTTTAATTTTAGTTAATGTTTCAAATTCAATGATTGAATCTTTATCATTTTGTTTAATCATTTTTGATAATCTTGGTAAACGACGATCAATTTGATCTAAGTCTGCTAAGAATAATTCCATTTTAATCGTTTCTAAATCACTAACTGGATCTACAACGTTAGTAACGTGTGTAATATTGTCATCTTCAAAACATCTAACAACATGACATATTGCATCCACTTCTCTAATGTGACTTAAGAATTTGTTACCAAGTCCTTCACCTTGTGAAGCACCTTTAACTAACCCTGCAATATCAGTAAACTCAAATGTAGTTGGTAAAATACGCTCTGGATTAACAATCTTTGCTAATTCGTCTAAACGTTCATCTTGTACTAATACAACTCCTACGTTTGGTTCAATTGTCGCAAATGGGTAGTTTGCTGCCAATACCTCTGCTTTTGTAATGGCATTAAATAATGTTGATTTACCTACGTTTGGCAAACCTACGATTCCTGCTTTTAACATATAATCATCCTATTCATTAAAAAAGGCTAAAAAGCCTTATTTATTTGTTTTTTGTAGCCATGATGGTAAATTTACTCCACCAGCTTTTTTCTCTGATGGTTTACTATCAGAAGTTTCAAAGTGTGTAACTTGATCACTATTAACAAATCCTTGTTTAGTCATCGTTACTTGTTCACTTGTTGTTTTATTAAATAAATGTTTATTAAAATCTTCTAAAGTTGAATCTTTAGCTTTTAATTCATATCCTGTTGCAATAACAGTAACAATCATTTCATCACCTAAATCAGAGTTTACAGTTGTACCGTAAATAATATTTAAGTCATTGTCTACAGCGTTTCTAATTTCTTCTAAAGCTTGTTCCGTTTCAAATAATGTAATATTAGTTCCTGAAGCAATGTTAACAATTGCATCAGTTGCTCCATCAATTGATACTTCTAACAATTTAGAATGGATTGCTTTTCTAGCTGCTTCAATCGCACGGTTTTCACCACTAGCTAAACCAATTCCCATTAGTGCTGTACCTTTGTCTTCCATTACTGTTCTAACGTCAGCAAAGTCAACATTTATTAAACCAGGAATTGCAATAATTTCTGCAATACCTTGAACACCTTGTCTTAATACATTATCAGACTCTCTAAACGCATCTAATAATTGTGTTCCTGGATTTGAAATCATAATAAGCCTTTGGTTAGGAATAACAATTAATGTGTCAACATGTGGTCTAATTGCTTCTAAACCGTATACTGCTGAGCGCATTCTTGCTGTACCTTCAAAAGCAAATGGTTTAGTTACAATAGCAACTGTTAATATTCCTAAATCTTTAGCAAGTTGAGCGATAACCGGAGCTGCACCAGTTCCTGTTCCTCCACCCATACCAGCTGTAATAAATACCATGTCAGTATCTTGTAACATTTCTTTTAATTCTTCAATTGATTCTTCAGCTGCTAATTTACCAACATCTGATTTTGCACCTGCTCCTAAACCTCTAGTAAGTCTTTTACCAATTTGAATTCTCTCATTAGCTTTAGAAAGTTTTAGAACTTGGGCATCAGTATTTACAGCAACAAAAGAGACACCTTTTACGTCATTTTCAATCATACGGTCAACAGCGTTTCCACCGCCACCACCAACACCAATAACTTTTATATTGGGCTTTTGATCAAATTTATCTGTTTCTCCAAACGTCATATATATAACCTCCTTCATTACACTTAATAATCACTATTATTATACATTATTTTTACTTAAAAAGATAATTAACTATTATTTTTTAAAGTAATTAGTATTTTGTTTCATTTCTTCTAAATAATCTAGTAAACGATCGTTTTTAATAGCTTCTCTAATTTCACCCATTAAGTGTTTTACATAAGCTAAATTTTGATAAGTCAATAGTCTTTGTCCTAAGAATTCTTCTGCTTTAAATAAATGTCTTAAGTAAGATTTTGAGTAGTTGTTAACCTTAGAATCTTTTAATGTTGGATCTAATGGTTCCAAATCTTCTTCATACTCTTTACGTTTAATATTAACTTTACCATAAGTAGTCAAAGCACTACCGTGACGAGCATTTCTTGATGGTAAAACACAATCAAACATATCTACACCATTAATAACGTTCATTATTAAATCTTCTGGTGCCCCAACTCCCATTAAATATCTTGGTTTATCAAATGGTAATATTGGATTTAAGAACTCTGTCATTTCATACATTTCTTCTTTAGTTTCTCCAACTGACAATCCCCCAATTGAATAACCGGGGAAATCCATCTTAATTAACTCTTCCGCACAATGTTGGCGTAATTCTTTGTTTAATCCACCTTGAACAATCCCAAACAGTGCTTGGTCTGTTGTTAAAGCTTCTTTACCACGTTTAGCCCAACGGATTGTACGTTCAATACTATCTTTCATATAATCATATGTTTCATAAGGAGGTGGACACTCATCAAAGCTCATGATGATATCGGCTCCTAAATCTTCTTGTACTTTAATTGAATCTTCTGGTGACATAAATAATCTAGAACCATTTTTATGATGTCTAAAATGAACACCTTCTTCAGTAATAGTTCTTAAACCACTTAACGAAAATACTTGGAAGCCACCACTATCAGTTAGTAATGCACCATCCCAATTCATAAATCCTCTAATTCCACCATGTTTTTTTACTATTTTCTCTCCCGGTTGTAACCAAAGGTGATATGTATTACCTAAAATTAACCCTTCAGAGACTTCTTTTACTTCATCAACTGTTAATGTTTTTACCGTAGCTTGTGTACCTACCGGCATAAAAAAAGGTGTGTCAAAAACACCGTGTGGTGTCGTTAATTTTCCTAGTCTTGCACCACTTTGTTTACAAACATGTAACACTTCAAATTTTATTGCCATATAATCAACTCCATACTTTAATATTATAGCATATCCATGCTATAATAATAAAGTAAATTTATTGCTGTACCCTAGGAAACCAGCAAACAATAAAAACAGGGAGGAATTTAATATGAAAAAATTTACAACAAAGGACTTAGCTTTAAGTTCTATTATTGGTGCTTTATATGTAGCACTAGTATTTGCATTCTTTTTTATCAGTTTTTCTGATATTCAATTTAGAATTGCAGAAGTATTACTAATCCTAGTAATCTTCAACCCAAAACTTGCATTTGGTATCATTGTAGGAACATTCGTTGCTAATACATTTGCACCAGGAAGTTTTGGTATTATTGATGGAGCATTTGGAACATTAGCTACAATGGTAGGTTTAATCGGTCTAATTGCATTTAGAAAAAAACCAATTATTGGTTTATTATTTCCAGTATTAGCAAATGGAGCAATCGTTAGTCTAATGCTTGTTTTCTTCACTGATGTGCCAGTAACATATTGGTTATCATTTGCATCAGTAAGTATCGGTCAAGCAGTAGTTTTATATGGGTTAGGATTACCTTTATACTACTATTTAAAACGAAACGATCATCTAATTGAAAAATTACAATAAGCCTTAATGGCTTATTTTTTTTATACTCATGATAGAATTGTTATGGAGAGTGAAAAAATGTCTATATTATTAACTAGAAAATCAATTCGTAAATATAACGAAAATCATATAATACATCGTAATGAACTTGAAGAGATTATTGAAATTGCTAACCGTGCACCTTCAAGTCAAAACTTACAGCCAACTAGACTTGTTGTCATAGAATCTAATGAGGCCAAAGAAAAAGTAAGAGAAACTTTATACGGTAATAACTTACAGTTGGATACTGCTTCTGCTTTCATAGTTTTATTTACTGATATTAATAAATATCGTCATACAGAAAAAATTCTAAATTCATCTGTTGAACATGGAACAATGACTCATGAAATAAAAGAAAAACAATCTAAAAGTATTGCTCGTGTTCAAAGTTTCTTAACTGAAGAAAAAATCTTGCAAGATGGAATCTTAGATGCAGGATTATATGCAATGCAACTAATGTTAGCTGCTAAAGACAAAGGCTATGATACATGTCCAATTGGTGGTTTTAACAAATCAATCATTAATGAAAAGTTAGGAATTGAATCTAACTTAAAACCAGTTTTAATTATCTCTTTAGGTAAAGCTGATGAAGATGGTTTTGATTCAATAAGATTACCATTAGAAGATATCGTTACTTATTTATAATTAACTATCAAAAATTAAGCATTACTATTTTATAGTGATGCTTTTTTTATATAATTACATAAAAAAACTCATATTACGTATTAACAATTGATAATACATAATATGAGTTTTAAATGTTTTTACTCTTCTAATTCTTCTATTTTGTTATGATCTAATAAAATCCCTGTTTCCTTAATATGTTTCCATATTACTAAAATAACTCCACCTAAAGGTATCGCTAATAAAATACCCCAGAAACCAAGTACATAACCAAAGAATAACATAAATACTAAAATTAATGCTGAATTGATTTCCATTTCTTTACCCATTAATAATGGAACAACAATGTTACCTTGAAAGTATTGAATAACAACATTAATAGCTAACATAATGAAACTAGCTAATAACGGACTTAAATGCCATCCTTGAACATAAAAGATATTTGTTCCTCCTGCTGAGAATAAATACACAACAGGAATAATACTACCAATCGTTGGTCCTAAATAAGGAATTAAGTCTAGTGAAGCGATTATAACCGCAAACAAGACTACATAACCAATTGGCATACCAAGTGCTAAATATAAAAATGCAAATAAGAAAAACAAGATTACAATTGATAATAATTTACTTTTAAAGTATGTTTCAATAACTTTGTTTGAATCTTGTAACATTGGAATAATTCTTTTTCTCCAACCTTCAGGTATATTATCGTTAACATGTTCTAAAACTACTTCTTGTGAAATCATGAAATGCCATAAGAATATTGGAGCCAAGATGATTGCTGATAATCCTTGTAACACACTTGTAACAATTGTTCCTGCTGGTTTGAATAATGAAGAGAAATCAAATGTTTCTAAGAAATCAATAATACCTTTATAAATTCCTAAAAGATTATGCTTATCAAACCAATTTTCAACTGAAATAATAAACTCTGGATCAGTAATTTGGTCATATAATTTCATACCTTGTTGAACCATAAATATTGAACTAAATGCTAACAACGCAATAATTACAGCAAAGAATATTACCATCGATGTTGCAATTGCTGCCTTCTTCTTCATTTTAAACTTTCTCATTAGACTTCGAGCTAATGGATTAATTAAATACATTATTACTAATGCTATAAGTACGGGTGTTACTACAACAATAGTTCCCCTAGCAATTTTTGAAATTACATTACTAGGAAAATAATGATTTAATATATTATAAATTAATAAAATTAACATTAAACTAATTATTACTCCTACTACTTTGAAAAACTTTTTCATTATTATCACTCCTAAAATATATAATAGATTATAACATACAACATCATATACTTTACATAGTTATAAAAGTATAGTAAAATACATATATGGGAATGTTCTGGATTCGACATGGCATCGTATGATATATAAGCATGTCTTGGTTGCTCAAGTAAAAAAGCCGAGGTTTTTAATAACCGGAAACAACGATTTTAGACTAGCTGCCTAAGAATAGGTCCAGCTTACAACAATAAGTTCACTTACGACTTATTCGCGTACAAATTTAAGTAAGTTATATCTAACAAACTCCTTTATGTTAGACGAACTTTAAAGGATAGTCTTATTAACTTTTGTTTGTCTAGTTAACTAAGATGAAACTCATAAACAAACTAAACATGTAGAAAGTGTATTTGAAAATGTCGTGCACAGGGGTTCAACTCCCCTCATTTCCACCAATTAGAAATCAACGGCTTAATTAAGCCATTATAAGTAAATATTTAAGTTAAACCCTTAAACACCCCCCTTAATATTCATAATTAAGATAAAAAGAAAGCAGCCTCTTCAGCTGCTTTTTTTTGACATTAATAACCTTAATTGAGTATTTTATTGTAATGATGATAATAAAGATTTAAACTTAAGTTAAGATAGCAATAATTTAACGGAGGTTATTATATGAATAATAAAGGTAGTAATAAAGTAATTAAAGGCAATGACAGTATGGATAAGTTACTAAAACGTTCTAAAGAGTTGGAAGAAAAAAAACAATTATCATTTTAATTCTCAAAATCAGAAAAAGGATGTAAAGGAAAATGACTGAAATATTTTCATGTATCGCTGCAACAGCTTCTGCTATCGCTACTATAACAACTGTTTATTACACTAGAAAGAACTCTCAAGCCCAAATGGAAATATCATTATCCGAATTTATGTATAAAGCTAGAAAAGATTTTGAAGATGCTCAAAATGAATATGAAACAAATAAGGACCAAGATGTATATGAACTTTGTGCGGAAAAATTTTTAGCTACTTATGATGAAGCTTGTTCAAAAGCATTACAAAAAAAAGTTTCAAGAAAATGGTTTTCATCTACGTATGATAATGACTTACGAAAGATTACTTCTGAAAAAACTGTACTAAAAGATATATATAATGAAGCAAACTATGACTTTAAATTTATTCGACAATATTGTGAAAAATTTAAATAAATAGTTAAATTAAACTACAAGTTTATTTACAATAGTTTTAATAATGCCTATAATAAGAGTGTAAAGATACTTACAGCAATTTAAAGATCAAAAAACACAGTTTTTTTAATACACTTTAGTGTAGTATCTTGTAATCAGGTAAGATGCGTACAGCAATTTAAAAGTAATGGACTTTTTCATTAGAAATAATGATTGCATCTTGTAGGCGGGAGAAATCCCGCCACCTACTTTTTTTATAGGAGGAATATCATATGAATTTTATTGAAGCTTTAAAAAATGATGACATTTTAAAAACTACATTAACAGAAAATGGTGACTTAGCTTTTAAGTCAACTGGATCTTACTGTTTAGACTTCTACTCACTTATGGGTGGAATGAGACATAACTATTTAGATTTAAATAGTTTGTTTTTACGTGCATTTTATGAAGATAAAGTATTAACTTTAAAAATATTATTACATTTGAGAAATATTAAGAATGGATTAGGTGAAAGAAATTCATTTAGAATGTTATTAAATATGTATGCTAACTTAGAAGCTAATAATATTGAAAAAGTATTACCTTTAATAGTTAAATATGGAAGATATGATGATCTATTAGTATTATTAAATACTCCTGTTAAAAATGAAGTTTTAAACTTAATAGAAAAACAACTAGATGAAGATTTAATTAATAATGAAAATGGTAAACCAATTTCATTACTATCTAAATGGTTACCATCAATTAATACTTCTAGTCACGAAAGTCGTAACTTAGCAAGAATAATTGCACATCACTTAAACTTAACACATAAACATTATCGTCAAATGTTAAGTAAATTAAGAAAAAATACTATTATTGAAAATAATTTAAGACTAAAAGACTATAGTTTTAGTTATAGTCAAGTACCATCACTTGCTATGTTAAAATATAATAAAGCATTTATTCGAAATGATAAAGACAGATTCATTAATTTCTTAGGACGAGTTGAAAGTGGTGTTTCAAAAATAAACACTTCTACTGCTAATGTTGGTAGTGTTGCATATATGCAAATGTGTAATGCAGCTCCAATCCAAGAACAGTTCCAAGATATTTACTGGAAAAACTTACCCCGTGTAACAACTAAAGCAAAAGCTATTGTTGTTAGAGATGGATCAGCAAGTATGACATGGACACAAAGTGATTCTTTACTTCCAAGTGAGGTTGCTACTAGTTTAGCTATCTATTGTGCAGAAAGTTTACCTGAACCATTTAAAGACCATTTCATTACATTTAGTGATGAACCACAATTGATTAAATTACCTGAAGGAACATTAAAAGATAAACTAAAATTTATTAGTGCCTTTGATGATTATACTTCTACTGATATTGAAAAGGTTTATCAACTAATTTTAAATGTCGCTAAAAGTGGTAACGTTAAAAAAGAAGATATGGTTGAACAAATTATTATTATCAGTGATATGGAATTTAACGAGGGAGTTAAAAACATTTCTACTTTTGATTCATTTAAAAAATCGTTTAAAGAATTAGGTTTACAGATGCCACAAATAGTTTACTGGAATGTTGCAGCTAGAGATATTCATTTCCCGGTAACTTCAAACGAATTAGGTGTTAAATTAGTTAGTGGTGGCAGTCAAAAGATTTTAGATTTAGTTGTTAATAACGATCTAAAAGATATTACTCCATATGAGTTTATGATTCACACGTTAGAATTATATAATGAGGTTGATGATTTACTAAAATAAAAGGAGGTCGTTATGTTTACTTATCCAGTTATTAACTTAGAACAAACAGGAAAAAACATTAAACAATTAAGAATAAAAAACAATTTATCTGTTAAAGACCTTCAGGACATTTTAGGTTTAGAATCTCCACAAGCAATCTATAAATGGCAGTGGGGCGATAGTCTTCCTTCAATTGATAACTTAGTTATATTAGCAAAAGTCTTTAAAGTAACAATTAATGATATTATAATAATTAGTAACTTTTAAGTAGAGTATTTATGCTCTACTTTTTTTATAAAAAATAGGCGATGAATCGCCCTTTACTAAATATTGAATTTTATACCTCTACTGTTTTATAATAGTATTAGGT
>DATFIG010000093.1:0-5178 GCA_035270345.1 Haploplasma sp. | reverse complement strand
GAATAACATTAGATGCTTCCATTAATATTTTAGTCGTTTTAATGTCTGCATTAGATGGATTTGAATCACCTGATGGATGATTATGAACTAGTATCATTGCTGTTGCATTGGCTTTAATTGCATTTTTAAATACTTCCCTTGGATGTATTACAATCTCATTAACTGTCCCTTTATAAATTAGTTCATATTTAATAACAAACATCTTTGTATTTAAGTAAATACAATAAAAATTTTCTTGTTCTTCCGTTGCAATGTATTTCATTAAATTATAAATATCATCACTTGATTTTATTTGATAATCAAAACTACTAACTTTTTCTAATCTTTTACCAAGTTCTATTGCTGCTATTAGTGTTGTAGCTTTAGCAGTCTTGATTCCTGGAATTTTCATTAATTCATTAACCGTTATAAGTTTTAAGTCTTGTAACTTCTCAATATGATTAAGTACCGTTTTAGATAGTTCAATTACTGAATACTTACTATTACCACTTCTAAGTAATAGAGCAATCAATTCTAAATTAGTTAAACTACTAACTCCATTATTTAGTAATTTTTCCCGTGGCCTTTCTATTTTTGGAATTTCTTTTATAAACAACATCAAATCACCTCACTATATATTAGTTTCGTTAATCAAAAATTGCTTAAAAAAAACTTCTAAAGCAGCAAATACTTTAGAAGTTGTAATTTATTTTTTATTTGGACTCATTGAGTTCATCATTTGTTTCACTTGTTTTTCAGAAGGAGTTCTTCCCATTTGACGCATAAGATCTCTAATCATCGCTTCATTAATCGGTGGATTTTTTTCTAAGTAACGTTTAAACCACCATCTAGCTATGAAAAAACCTACAATTGCACCTACTAATAAAGTTCCTACTGCAATACCTACTACCCAACCAACATGTAATGTTGTAGCTAAAATAATTCCTGTCATTTCGTAACCTCCATTCACATATTAATTTTACTTGATTTTAGATGTAAAAACAAGCGTTAATCACAATTTTGGGCGATTAACATAAATAACAATTCTTTTACTACCATATGTTTTATTTTTACTTAAAACAAAATTAGCAAAAGTCTCAATTACATTTGTCTTTTTATCTATCTCTAAGATGATAATTGTATTGTCATTACTATGAAGACTAACTTCATTTAACAAACTTAAATAATCTTTAAAATCAAAAGGTGGATCTAAAAATATGTAATCATAAACAACTTTATTTTCTTTTAAAAATAGTAAGTAATCTTTTTTAAATAAACTTACTTCATTTCTTAAATTTAACTTGCTAATATTATTTAATAAGTTTTTATGTGCTAAGGAATTTATTTCATTAAATGTAATATGGTTAGCACCTAAAGAGTAAGCTGTAAACCCATATGAACCTGATCCTGCAAACAAATCAAGTACATCACCACTAATGTTATATAAAGAATTAAAAACAGCCTCTCGTACCATTGAGGCTGTTTCTTTAGTAGATTCTATGCGTGGTCTAGTAATTGTTTGACCTTTTAATTTACCAGCATGGATTCTTATCATATTTCTGGAGTATATCCTACTTCTTTAATTAATGTTACAGCTTTATCTAAATTAGATTCATCTACTTTAACAGTATGACTTTTTAAATCAATTTCTGATTTAACATTATTTAAATTTAATTTCATATTTATCTTATTGACACATTTCATACATGTCATATCATTTACAATTATATCTTTCATTTAAATCATCCTTTCATTTGTTATATTATAACATTAAATTATCTTGATTATACTTTCGATTTCCATAATTTTAAACTTAAAGCATTCAAGACAACCATTAAACTACTAAATGCCATTCCGATACCTGCAAGCATTGGATTGAAGATACCAAATGCTGCTAATGGTATTAAAACTATATTATAGATAAAGGCCCAAAAGAAGTTTATATGGATATTTCTTAGAGTCGCTTTTGATAAATCAATAGCATAAAGTACTGTCTTTAAATCATTATTCATTAATGTAACATCCGCTGTATCAATTGCAATATCAGCACCGCTACCAATAGCAAATCCAACATCTGCCATTTTTAATGCTGGTGCATCATTAATACCATCACCAACAAAAGCAACAACACTTTCAATATCTTGAATATTTTTTACAATATCTGCTTTTTCATGTGGTAATACACCAGCATAAATATGTTCTATCCCTAGTAATCCAGCAATATATTTAGCAGTTTTTTCTTGATCACCAGTAATCATGTATGGTGTAATATGGCGTTTCTTTAATTCTTTAATTAATGCATATGATGATTCTTTTAATTCATCGGCAACAGCAATCATATTTGCTACTACATTATCTTTAACTGTAAAGAAAACTGTTTTACCTTGTTCTTGATATTTTTCAAAATCTGTATATGGATTTGAAATATTATTTTCTTTTAAATAAGCAATTGAAACTACATATACTTCACTTTTACCGATTGAACCTCTAATTCCATAACCAATTAAAGTTTCAAAATTTTCAACATTCAAATATTCTTTATTGTAATATTCAGTAATTGCATGAGCAATTGGATGAACTGAATGACTTTCTAATGAAGCTGTTAAAATTAATGAATCTTCATTTCCTAAAAAATCAGTTACTACTGGTTTACCATTTGTTAATGTTCCCGTTTTATCAAAAGCAATTGCAGTAATTTTATTAGCAATTTCAAAAAATTCGCCACCTTTGTATAAAACACCCGCTTTAAATGCCATTCCACTTGAAACACTAATACTTGTTGGAGTTGCAAGTCCTAATGCACATGGACATGAAACTACTAAAACGGCAATTGCTGGTGATAGTGCACTACCAAATGTAGCACCATCAACAAAGAAGAAATAACTTAAGAATACTATTAAACTTATTAATATAACAATTGGAACAAAGATTCCTGATATTTTATCAGCAATTCTTTGTGCTTTTGGTTTAATTAATGAAGTTTCTTCAACTGTTTGAATAATTTTGGCTAATACTGTTTCACTACCAATTTTATTTACTTCTACATGAATAGTTTCCATAATATTCATTGATGAACCTATTACTTCTGAACCAATATCTTTTAAGACAGGCATTGATTCACCAGTTAGCATTGATTCGTCTACATATGTCTTCCCTGATGTTATTATTCCATCAACGGGTATTTTACTATAACCTTTGACAACGACGATATCGCCAATTTTAACGTCATCAATTGAAATTGTTTGTTCAACACCATTTACTAAAACTATTGCTTCTTTAGATCCTAAACTAAGTAATCCTGTCAGTGTTGCACTTGTTTTTTCTTTAATTCTGTTTTCAAAATAATTACCAACCAATACCATTAATATAATTACTGCTGTTGTTTCAAAGAATAAGTTATGGCCTTTACCTTTGGTAATAATAGTTTCAGCTATACTATATAAATATGCTGCCATTGTTCCAATTACTACTAAAGCATCCATTCCTAAGTTTTTATTCTTTATTGAATGATAAGTTGCTACAAAGAATCTTCTTCCCGATATAAATAGAACTGGTGTTGCTAGTACCCACTGGAAATAACCATTCATTAATAGATCTGGCACTGGAATAAAAGATATTCCTAAGTGATTAAACATTGTATATAAAAGTGGTAAAGAAAATATAATAGCAATAACTAAATCAATTATATCTTTACGTTTGTTTTTCTTTACTGTCTCATCATCTTTAATAGCATAATATCCTAAGTTTAATAACTCATTATGTAAATATCCTTCATCATATTTAGATTCATCATAATTAAAAATTACTGCACTAGATGTTACTAGAACCTTTGCATCTATATCGTCATATGACTCAAAATGACTTTCTATCGAACTTGCACAATTTGTACAAGTAATATTACTTACATTAACTCTTTTTCTCATTTTAGTTTACCTACATAGTTATTAGCCCCTTCAATCATTGTACTAATGTAATCTTGATTCAAACGATAATAAACCATCTTACCTTTCTTTTTTGATGTTACTATATTGTATTTACGCAAAGTCCTCATTTGGTGACTAATCGCACTTTTAGTTACTCCTAAAAGATGGCCTAAATCACACACACAAAGTTCTTCGTCTTTAATTGCTTCCATTATCTTAATTCTTGTAAAGTCACCCATAACCTTAAAGAAATCAGCTATATCAGTTAATTTATTATCTGGTAATAGATTCTCTTCTACACTATTTAACACATCTTGGTGAAAAATAGTACAATTACAATTTGGTCCACATGAACTCATTATAATCCTCCTTCAGTTGAACAACTGTTCATCTATAGTTTACACCACTATATAATTTTTTTCAATAGTTTTATCTTATATAATTGAATAATCGTTCAACTATGATTATTTAATAAAAAAACGACCTATTCTTAATAGATCGTTTAAGATAAATCTTTAATTTACAATAATTACTTCTAAAAGCCAATTGCGCATTTGATATGGTACATTATCTCCTATAAGTTTTTTTAGTAATTTGCCTTTATGTAACGCAGCAAAATGATTGTTATTATTTATATAAGACTCTAACCCGGTGTGATGGCCAGCAATCCCACCTACATTTCCTTCACTATTAATTTCCCAAAAAAATGTGCTGTTTTCAACGTATGAGGTACTACTATAACCAATAAGTCCTCCTGTTTCATAACTATTGGGATATCCATTGTTAATTCCAGTAACACTGCCTTCAAAACTATTATTATAAATAACACTACTATTTGTTGTAGAAAACAATCCTCCAGTGACATTTTGACCAGTAATACTTCCTGTTACATGATTGTTAACTGAAACCCCCATAACAAAACTACTAGCTAAAGATGCAGCCGTTGCGAATACTTCTCCTTTAAAATCGGAAATATCAATATTAATATTTTCTAACTCTAAACCATATAAAAAAGTATGTATTGTAGTACCAAATAATACACCCTTGACACCACCATAAATACCTTGATGGACATTATTAGATGACGTAATAGTTAAGTTTTTAATTTTATAATTACCAAGATACTCAAAACTAATACAATTGATTATTCTCCTTTATATTATTATTATTATTATTAAAATACTTAATGAAATTTTGAACTCTATAAATTGAGTATATGACGAAACAAAAAAAACAAATAATCTAAAATTATAATAAAAATCCCTTAACGTAGGAC
>DATFIG010000092.1:0-3440 GCA_035270345.1 Haploplasma sp. | reverse complement strand
GTATTAAATAAATTAATACCGTTAATAGTAAAGCACCTAAAGTTGCTTGAGCAGATTTCTTAAACGTTGTATTTTCATCAATACGACGTTTTTGTATTTTATAATCTGTCATAAATCGACTTATTTTTTCAAACATTTAATTCACCTGGTACTCTCTTGTAAAATCAATCAAATCATCAAAAGTTTCAACTTGATGTATTTCAAAAGTTGCTTCTTTAATTAAATGACTAATTTCTTTATATTGACTCTTTGGAATAATAAAATGATCTACTTTAGCATGTTTTACTGTATAAAACTTTTGAACTAAACCGCCTATTTCACCAACTTTAAATGTGTCATTAGTTTCAATCGTCCCAGTACCAGCAATTTTTAATTTACCAAAACTAACATTAGTTAAAGCACTATAGATTGCTAGTGTTTGCATTGCACCACCACTAGGACCACCAACATTAAGTTCTTTATTAAATCCTTTATAACTAGGACTACTACTCTTTATCTTGTACTTAGGAAAGTATTGAACAACTTCAGAACTGGTTAAGTTAATTATTTCTTCTTTATCGTTTCTAATAATTTTCATTGTGTAGTTATCTTTACCTTTAATAACTGAAGGTCTTAAATAATCAAAAACATTTGCATTTTTTAAAAATTCTTCATAACTATTTGAAGTAATTTTAACATCATTAATTTCCTTAATAATATCTCCAACTTTTAACTTATTAGTATTACTATGATACACAGTTAAACTTTCTAATGTGTAATCAATTGTAATTTTACTATCCTCTAAATTAGCATAGTAATAAGCCGTGATAATCGCGTTATCTTGCGAACTTTCGTGTGATATATTACCTTGTTTTCTTCTGTCAGACATTGATAAATCTTTATATGAGTCAGTTTCTTTATAAACATCATACTTATCATTTTTTTCAATTAACCACTTTTGGAAAGTTGTTAATTTACTCCAACTAAAAACTGATACCGTATTAATATCATTATTAAAACTAACATTCTCAATTTGATATTGATGATTAGTTTCTGATATACCACCAGGAGTTAATGCAACAAATCCACTTGGAGCAATTAACATTAAGATTATATAAATATATACAAAACTAAAAATGATAAGCCATTTTTTATATTTGTTCAGTAGCTTTAACATATTTTATCTCTCCAAATTCTAGTTTACGATAAGATATACCCGCAGCATCTAACATTTTAACTGAGGCTTTATTTTCTAAAGTACCTTCATACTTATTATTAGCGTAAACAATTTCTTTAATCCCACTTTGGATTATTAATTTAGAGCATTCATTACAAGGAAATAGTGTTACATAAATTGTTGCATTATTAATTGATGTTGTTGCATTAATAATAGCATTAGCTTCTGCATGAACAACATAAGGATATTTTGTATCTAATAGATCACCTTCATTACCCCATGGAAATTCATCATCACTGGCACCTCTTGGAAAACCGTTATAACCAATACTAATAATTCTTTTAGAATCGTTAACAATACAAGCCCCTACTTGAGTGTTTGGATCTTTACTTCTTAATGCCGATAAACTTGCAACTCCCATAAAATATTCTTCCCATGAGATGTATTCTTTTTTCTTCATAATGATTGCTCCTTTATTATTTTTTAATTAAGTGTAATTCTTTTAACTGAACTTCTTCAACAAAGTTTGGTGCTTCCATCATTAAATCACGTGCATTTTGTGTTTTAGGGAATGCAATAACGTCTCTAATGTTGCTAGTTTTAGTCATTAACATAACTAATCTATCTAGTCCTAATGCAATACCACCATGAGGAGGTGTTCCGTATTTTAATGCATTAACAAAGAAACCAAATCTTGCAGCAATTTCCTCTTTAGTAAAACCTAATGTTTCAAACATTAAGTCCTGTACTTTAGAATTATGAATTCTAATTGATCCACCACCTAATTCATAACCGTTTAAAATAACGTCATATGCTTTAGCAATTGCATCCTTTGGATTATTTACTAAATCATCTGCATTTTTAGGTGCAGTAAATGGATGGTGTTTTGCATAATAACGATTATCTTCTTCATCATACTCTAATAATGGCCAGTTAACTACCCATAAGAAGTTGAATAATGTTTCATCAATCATTTCTAATTCTTTAGCTACTTCTAAACGTAATGCACCTAAACTATTAGAAACATTTTCAAAATCACCAGGAACTAAAAACATGATTTCATTATCTTTTAAATTTAATGAATTTAATTGGTCTTCATCTAAACTCTTAACAATACTACCACTATAAGCATTATCTTGATTTTTAATAAATGCTAAAGCTTTACCATGATTCTTTTTAACTAAGTTAGTTAATTCATCAATCTTACGACGAGTGAAGAATTTAGCATCATTAGCAACAATACCAGCAATATACGATTCATCATTAAATAATGGAATATCAATCTTACTAAAAGTATTTGTATAATCATTAATTAACATTTCAAATCTTGTATCTGGTTTATCAGATCCATAAAGTTTCATCGCTTCACTATAATCCATCTTTGCAAATGGTGTTTTAATATCTACGTTTAATACTTTTTTAAATGTTGAAGTTAATAATCTTTCAATTAAACCTTGAATATCTTCTTCATCGATAAATGATGCTTCAATATCAATTTGTGAGAACTCTGGTTGGCGGTCAGCTCTTAAATCTTCGTCTCGAAAACATTTAGTTAATTGGAAATATTTTTCAAATCCAGCAACCATAAATAATTGTTTATACATTTGTGGTGACTGAGGTAACGCGTAAAATTGACCTTCATGGATTCTTGATGGAACTAAGTAATCTCTTGCTCCTTCTGGCGTAGAACGACCTAATAAAGGCGTTTCTAACTCGTAGTATCCCTCTTCTACTAATACATTTCTAACTGCTTGCATAATTTCGTGACGTTTTAATAAGAAATTTTGTACTTTAGGACGTCTTAAATCTAAGTAACGATATTTTAATCTTGTTTCTTCTAAAATGTTTTCTTCATCACTAATAATAATTGGTGGTTGTTCACTTGTATTTAAAATAACTAAATTACTTACTTCAACTTCAATTTCACCAGTTTTAATATTTTTGTTTTTACTTTGTCTTTCTACTACTGTACCAGTAACTTCAATAACATATTCACTTTTTAATTTTAAGGCTTCTTCATAAGTTTGCCCCTCTAAAAATGTTAATTGTGTAATCCCAAAACGATCTCTTAAATCTACAAAAAATAGACCACCTAAATTTCTTGTTTTAGATACCCATCCATTTAATGTAACTGTTTCTCCTACATTTTTAATTGTTAAATCGTTATTATAATGTGTTCTCATTTTAATTCTCCTCTAACTGTTTCTAGTAATTCATCTAACTTAACAGTTTTTTGTTCTTCTGTTTTAGTGTTTTTAATTGTAACTTCGTTATTATTAACTTC
>DATFIG010000091.1:0-5670 GCA_035270345.1 Haploplasma sp. | reverse complement strand
ATTGATACCTATCATTGTTATAATAGTCTATAAGAATTTTCCTTATCTAAAATATAAAGTTATAAAAAGATTAGTTTGATATTGCTAATTTAATTGGCTTTTCCATACAGAGTTGATAGTTTTTTACAATTTTTTATTATTAAATTAGTTTAATTATTCTTATTAATCAAATTAATAATAATCTTAATAACAACATCTCTTTCAATAGGGTCGCTTAAAGCGATCATTAATACTAGTGCCACTAGTGTATTATCTTCAACTAATCTAGACCCTTCTTCTTTATATAAAATGTTATTAATATCTAAAAAGTAAATAAAGATACTAGCTGCAATTCTTTTATTACCATCATAAAATGAATGGTTTTTAACAATGAAATATAAGAGGTTAGCTGCTTTTTCTTCAACTGATGGATATAATTCTATGCCAAATGCTGTTTGATATATTGTTGAAAGTGAGCCTTCAAACGATTTATCTTTTTCTCTTCCAAATAAAGTGCCCTCTTTATATTCTGATAGACTATTAATCTCATTCATGATTTTATTGTAAAACAACTTATTTTTCCCTAAGTCTTTAGTGGTGTTATTTATAGTTAATAATCTATGATCATATTTATCAAGTGTATCTAATGCTAAACTATATTTATTAATTACACTAAATAGGCTGCTTGACTCTGTTTTATCTAAATCTTTTCTTCTATATAATCCGCTTATAAACTTTACTGATTTTGTAAAATCAGTGTAGTGTTCTTTGCTATTAATCAATTGTTTTTGATTAATAATATACCCTTTTAACATATATTCCTTTAATACTTTCAGTGCCCATTTTCTAAAAATAATTCCTCGCTTAGACCTAACTCTATAACCGACAGATATAACAACATCTAAATTAAAAACTTTAATATTCCTTTTTACTGTTCTTAATCCTTCTTTTTCAACTTGTGCGCTTTCCGCACTAGTTGAATTAGGATCTAATTCTTGTTCGTTGTATATGTTTCCAATATGTCTAACTATTCTAGTCCTATCAACATTGAAAAGTTTAGCCATTTGATCTTGTGTAACCCATACTGTATCATTTTTAATATCTAAATTAACTTCCATACTAAAATCATTATCCTTGAATACAATAACATCTTGTTCTTTTTCCATTAGCATCATTCCTTCCTAACTTATAATAGTTAGAACTGAATGATTTTACTTTTATATAAATAAAAAAGGACTTCAATTTGAAATCCCTCATTGTAAGTTTATGGCGGAGAAAGAGGGATTTGAACCCTCGCACCTGTTACAGTCTACTAGCTTTCCAAGCCAGCCCCTTCAGCCACTTGGGTATTTCTCCACAATACACTTATAACTATTATTCTATAAATGTATTTATATTTAATTAAGCTTCTTCAATTTTAACGCGTTTTTTACGGTAATTGAAGTTTTTGTTTTTAGCTAATCCAGCAACACGTTTGTTTACTTGGAATGTAGTGTAACTATCAAAGTGTTTAATATCACCAACATTATTTGGTCTAATATCTACTTTTGAACCTAACATTTCAATTAATGCTACAGGGCTAATACGGTCTTTTCTACCTAAGTTTACTTTGAATATTGTATAGTCTGCATCATTTCTTTGACGACGATTAGAGTTGTTATCTCTTCTACCGCCACCACTGTTACTGTTACGATCTTTACGACTCATTCTAACTGGATCAATAGTTTCATAAGATGAAACACTTGGAATAGCTTTATCTAAGAAATAATTAATGATTTGATCTTTATCTAGACCTTTTTCTAATAATTCTTCGATAACACTATTGTAGTTGTTTCTAACACTACTTGCATTAGCAACTAATTCGTCAATAAAGTTAGCTGTTCTTACTTTTTGGATTGTGCTTGCTTCTGGTACTTCTAATTCATTTAATTTAGTTTTAGTAAATTGTTCTAATTCACGAACTTTTCTAACTGATCTAGGAGTAACAATACTATAAGCTGTTCCTGTTTTACCAGCACGTCCTGTTCTACCAATACGGTGAACATAGATTTCATTTTCATGTGGTAACTCGTAGTTAATTACAATTTCAACATTAGAAATATCTAAACCACGTGCAGCAACGTCTGTCGCAACTAAAACTTCTAAGTCATTACTTCTAAAGTTGTTAGTTACATATGAACGTTGTGATTGTTTTAAATCACCATGTAATGCATCAGCATTATAACCATGATCTCTAAGTTCTAAAGTAATTTCATCTACTTCACGTTTTGTATTAGCAAATACAATTGCTGATTTTGTTGTTTCAATATCTAAGATACGTTTAACTAAGTTAAGTTTATCTCTTCTATTAACAACATAATAATTTTGTGTAACTGATTCTACCGTTAATTGGTTCGCTTCAGCTTTAATAATTTTTGAATCCTTTTGATAATTTTTAGCAATACTCTTAATTTCATTAGGAATAGTTGCTGAGAATAAAACTGTTTGTCTTTCAGATGGAGTATCTTTTAGGATTGTCTCTACATCGTCTTGAAAACCCATTTTAAGCATTTCATCTGCCTCATCAAACGTTAACATTGTTAAGTTTGTTAAATCGATTGAACCACGATTCATAAGGTCAATAATACGTCCTGGCGTACCTACAATAATTTGTGGGTTACGTTTTAACGTTCTAAACTGTCTTTCATAAGACTCGCCTCCAACAATTGGGGCAACACTAATGTCTTTGTTAAATTTCGCTAATTTAATAAACTGTTCATATACTTGTAAAGCCAACTCCCTTGTTGGACATAATACTAATGATTGTGTTTTGCGTAAGTTAGAATTAATCTTTTCGATAATTGGAATAGCAAATGCAAATGTTTTACCTGTTCCTGTTTGTGCTTGTCCAATAAAATCTTTTCCCTCTAACATAACTGGAATTGCTAATTCTTGGATTGGCGTTAACTCTGTTAATTCTAAAGCTCTAATTGCCTCTTTTGTCGATTCTAAAATATTTAAATCTTCAAATAATAATTTCAAATTGTTTCCTCATTTCTTTTAACCTTTACTACTATATCATAACTTCTTAATAAAACCTAATGAAACATCAAATTATCCTCTCTTTTAAGACTTTTCTTTTATAAAGAAAAAAACCTTACAAAAGTAAGGTTTTAAGCTATTATTCTATTTCGTCTAAAAGTAAACGATGGTCTTTAAATGAACCGATCATACCAAAGTCATTTTCTTTAATAATCATTAATCCTGTATTAACATGATCAATAATATCTACTACCTTTTGAGGTGGTACAGCAATAATTAATTGGATTGATAAACTGTTATAGAACTTCATCATCGTATTAATTCTTGACTCATCCATTTTACTAAATGCCTCGTCAAATAATACAATACAACCCGAACTTACACGTTTGTTTCTAGATAGTAATTGCTGGAATGATGCCGCAATAACAATATAGAACGGAACTTGCGTTTCTCCCCCTGATTTTTGACGTGACACTTTTGAGAAGTACCATTTGTTACCATTAGTACTTGTTACTTCTAAATCATAAGACATATAGTGTCTATAATCTAAGAATAAAAAGTTTAACTTATCATGTTCAGGATTAGTTGAAGCAATCTTATCAAATAACTCCATTAATATTTGTTCATTCTTTTTACTTAGTCCTTCAGTAAATAAAGCATTCTCATCTAATGATGATGCATTCATAATCATATCGTAATATAACTTGAAGTCTGGATCAACACTCGCTTGATAAATCAAACGATATGAATCGTTACCAAACACTTTACCTTCTAAAGCAATATTTAGATCATCAATTTGTTGTTGTGCAGTTTCAATTGATGCCCTTAATTTATTAACAAATTCTTCTTTAAATCCAATTTCAGAGTTTCTTCTTAATTCAGTTGCTTGATACTCATATTGAACTAAGTTGTTACTTCTAATAATTGTTGCTTCTTTAATGAACTCATCTAAGTGTTCATAGTTTGGCTCTGATGCAAAGAAGTACTCGCGAACATACATTCTCATTAAGTTAACCAGTTCAGTTTCTGTTCTAGCAATTTGACTACTAACTGCAGTATTGTCTTTAACTAATGAATCAGCAATGGCTGAGTTACTATTGTTAAAGCGTTGTTTAAGTGCGTAAAACTGTGTATGAGCGCTTGTTAATTTGTCAGAGTGTAATTTAGCTAACTCTTCTTGTTCCATTGTATAATCAGCTAATTTAGCTTTAGTTTCTTCAATTAAATCACTTAATTGTTGACGTTCATTTCTAATTGCACCAATCTCACTAACGATACGATCAGAGTCCATTTTCAATTGACGTTTACGATTTCTTTCAACATTTAATTGGTCTTCTAACTTAGCAATACTTGGACTATTAACTAAATCAGTTAATTGGTCTTGTAAGTGTGTATACTCTCTTCTTGTTTCTTTAATTTCATCAATGTATCTAATGTGATTTTGGTGAATAATTTGACTTGCTTTAGATCCACCTAACAATCTTAAAATACGACTATATGTATTACTTTCATTATGAAGTTTTTCCATATTAGTTTCTAATTCAACTAACTCTTTTTCTTCAATTTCAATTTGTAATTCTGTTGCACTTGATCCAATATATGGAATTTCTGATAATCTTGGATTTAATCTGTTTGCTGTAAAGTTAGAATATGTCATACCTGATGCAGTAACACTGCGGCGGTGATTTTTTAACTCATTTGCATTTTCAACAGTAATAACATTATTAAGTAACATATTTACATAGTTTCTAGCGTGACGGTAATCAGTATCTACTTTCGCAGCTAAACTATTTTCATTAACTTCAAAGAAATCTTGTAATTTTTGAGTATTAACTAACCCAACCCCAAAGATACCTAGTTCTTCTTTAACACTATCATATATTTGAAGCGCTAAATCAAAGTATTCTGGTTCAACAATAATGTTAAAACGTTGATTACCTAAGTAACCTTCTAATGTGTTACGCCATTTTGGATCATTAACTTCAATTAATTCTGCTAATGGTTGTACTTTAATATCTCTTTGATAGTGGTTTGTTAATCCTTCATTTAATGCTTGGATTAATTGTTCAACTTGACGTGAATATGATTTAATATTACGCTTTAATTGATTTAATCTTTGTTTTGCATGATAAACCTGATTAGAAATCTTTTGTTTTTCATTTTCAATCTTTTCACGTTCTGTATGATAAGCCTGTAAGTATGATTGAACATCATTAATGATTAACGATAAAACATTCGTTAGTTCTAATGGATTTAAATTATCTTCACTACTTTGGTAGTAATTAACAAATGATTTGAAAGCTTCAGACGGAACTAAGTTCATTAAATCTTTTAAAACTGTAAACTCGTCTTTTAACATTTCTTTTAAAGAAAGAATAATTTCTTTTTCATTTTCATATTCTATTTCTTTTTTTCTAAATGCTTCTTTATATTGAATAATTGTACGATCTAAATCATCATTACTACGAGTTCTTTCTAAATTTAAAATAGTAGCTTCATTTTCTTCTATTTCAATATCTAGTTTACTCTTATCATCTCTAAGTTTAGCTAATTTTTGTTCAATAACATTAAACTTATTTTCACTAGTTTTAATGTATGATTCTCTTTGCTCAACCCAATTTAATTGTGAAATAATTTCATTAATTACAATTTGATCTTTTGAGTTAGTAA
>DATFIG010000090.1:0-4971 GCA_035270345.1 Haploplasma sp. | reverse complement strand
TAGAGATCTTTTTATAGATTTAAATATATATAAAACAATTATTTTTGAATTAGAACATACTACAGAAGTATTAGAATATTATGTAAAGTTAAAAAGAAAAGAAATGAAACCAATTGAAACTTTAATTGCGATCAAAAGAATTATTGTTAAAGGTAGAAATTACTATGCGGTTAGTATTCAAGATATAACAGAAACAGTGAATACAAAAAATAAATTTGAAAGACTATCTTTATATGATGAATTAACGTTGTTACCTAATAGAAGAAGAGTAAAAGAAGTATTTAAGACTAATCTTAAATTAAATAATGATTTTGTTGTTTTATTATTAGATGTTGATAACTTTAAAATAATAAATGATACATATGGACATTTAATTGGTGATGAATTTTTAAAGATTATTGCTAAAAGATTTAATTTTTTTAATAGAGGTAATAATATTGTTTCTAGGTATGGTGGCGATGAGTTTGTATTTATATTAAACTATGAATCTGAAGTTGTTCTTGATGGTGCGATTTATCGTATTATGTCGTATTTTAAAGAACCATTTACAATTAAAGGTATTACTTTTAAAGCAACAGTTTCAATTGGTGGTTCGTTTTATCCAAAAGATGGTAAAAACTTTGGTACTTTAATGGATAAAGCTGATAATGCTTTGTATAAATCAAAAAATGTCAAAGGTAATCATATTAAATATTATGGTGAAGATAAAAAGACAATCAATGTCAAAAAATATGAGGTGGTGTAATAATGATTTATAAAAATCTACAAACAGTTGATAATCCTAAAGGTACAGTTATCATTGTTCATGGAATTGCAGAACATAGTGGACGTTACTTAGATTTATCTAATCGACTAAATAGTGAAGGCTATGATGTTTTAACATATGATCACTTAGGTCATGGTAAAAGTAGTGGTAAACGTGGGAAGATTAAATCTTTTAAGGACCATTTAAATGTTTTAAGACAATTAGTCTTAGAACAAAAAAGTCGTAATGATAATAAAATATTCTTATTGGGCCATAGTATGGGTGGTGGCATTGTTAATTTATATGGTGTTACTTATGATGATGTTGATGGTATTGTTAGTGTAGCGGCTGCTTCACACACACCTAGTAATACTAAAGCATTAAAGTATACTGGCTTTTGGTATTTAAGATGGGTAAGAATAAATACTAAAATATTTGATAAACATTTAGCCCATGATCCTAATGTTTTAGCATCAAATAAAGAAGATGATTTAATGCTTAAATATATTTATGTTAGTTTAATTGGTGAGATGTTTATTAAAGGTGTTAAATATATCGATAAAAATGCTAAAAACTTTACTGTCCCTGTTTTATACATTCATGGTACTGCAGATAATATTGTTCAACAAGAAGCAAGTATAATGATGTATGAAAAAATTAGTTCTAAGGATAAAGAAATTAAGTTATATGACGGTGAGTTTCATGAACTACTTAATGATTACAATAAAGAAGAACCGATAAATGATATAATCGTTTGGTTAAATAAACACTAAGTTAGACTCTTTTACTCTTTAATGAAGTAAAAGAGTTTTTTTAAAGATTAATCGTTAATTATGTGATTTTTGTACTATAATAGAAATATCATGTTAACAACAAGGAGAAGACAGATGGAAAATTTATTATTTGCTTTAAATGCAATATTACCAATAGTTTTATTAATGGTGTTTGGTTATATTTTAAAGAAGAAAGAATTTTTAAACGAAGGATTTGTAAAAATAGCTAATAGAATTGTTTTTAAAATTGCTTTACCAGTTTCACTATTTTTAAATATTTATAATATTGAAGATATAAGTGCAATCAATTGGTCTGTAGTTTTATATAGTGCAATTATTATTCTTAGCTTATTCTTCATATCTATTGTATTAGTTATGTTATTTGTTAAAAGAAACGATCAAAAAGGAGTAATAATCCAAGACTTTGTTAGGTCGAATTATGCAATTATTGGAACACCATTAATTCTATTTATGGCTAATGGTAATCCACAAGCATCAGCTGTTGGATCAGTTGTTATGTTGGCAGTTATACCACTAACGAATGTTTTAGCTATTATCGGTTCAATGATGTTTATTAAAGAAGAAGGACAAAAGAAAGTTTCTGTTGTTGGTATTTTAAAACAAATAGCAACTAACCCTTTAATTATAGGTATTTTATCTGGGTTTGTCTTTGTTTTAGTTAGACAGTTTATTCTTCCACATGACGCATTAGGACGTCCTGTGTTCACTTTAAAGACTAGTGATTACACTAAGTTCATCTTTACGGCATTATCACAGGTAGGAAGCCTTGCTACGCCGTTAGCACTTATTGTACTAGGAGCTGACTTTGAGTTTAGTGAAGTTAAGTCGATGTTAAAAGAAATAACAATAGGAACAATGGGAAGAGTTGTTATTGCACCAGTACTTGGGTTAGGGTTATCAATTATTCTTGTTAAAAATGGGATAGTAAATTTTGGCCCAAATGAGTATCCAGCTTTAATTGCTTTATTTTGTGCACCGGCTGCTGTTTCATCAGTAGCAATGTCGATTGAGATGAAAAATGATGGTCGTTTAGCTGCTCAACTTGTTGTATGGACAACAATTCTTTCAGCAGTATCAATTTTTGTAGCAATCTTTGTATTTAAGTCGTTGGGGTATTTATAAAATGAAATTAAATTGTATTTTTATATCGAATAGAAGTTTATCAATCGAGTTGGTTAATAAAGATATTTATTATAATAATGAGGCTTTTGATGTTTATTTGAATGATGAGTTAGTAATTAAGAATGAAACTAAAAATGTTTTTTCACTTTATAATCTACTACCAAGTAGTAAATATGAAGTTAAGACTGTTTCTAAATCAAATAAAATAGGAGTTTTAAATCTTACTACACTAGAAGAATCATTAACTTTAAATGTTAGAGATTTTAATGCATATGGTGATGGTATTAAAAATGATACTTTAGCTATTCAAACAGCAATACTAACTGCACCTAAAAATGCGCGTGTTTTAATACCAGAAGGAACTTATTTAGTAACTTCACTATTTTTAAAAGATAATATTTATATTGAACTTGCAAAAGGTGCAGTATTATTAGGTAATACTAATCGTCATGATTATCCAGTTTTACCTAATGTTCAAATTAAGAGTGATAGTACAGAATATATCTTAGGAACATGGGAAGGTCAACCAGAAGAAACATTTGCTAGTTTAATTACCGGTATATATAATGAAAATGTAATAATTTATGGTCAAGGAATTATTGATGAAAATGCTCATAATAGTGACTGGTGGTTTGAGCACCGCGTTAAACGTGTTGCAAGAAGACCTAAAGGTATCTTCTTAAACAAATGCACTAATATTCAAATACAAGGTATTACTGTTAAAAACACACCTTCATGGAACTTACATCCTTACTTTTCAAAAGATATTAGGTTTATTGATATGTTTTTAAATAGTCCGATTGATTCACCAACAACAGATGGAATTGATCCAGAAAGCTGTGATGGAGTTGATATTATTGGAGTAAGAATATCTGTAGGTGATGATTGTATTGCGATTAAATCAGGTACATTTGAAATGGGAATGAAATATCAAACCCCTTCAGAAAATATTACAATTAGAAATTGTTATATGCAAGATGGTCACGGTGGAGTAGTATTAGGTAGTGAAATGAGTGGTGGCGTTAAAAACTTAAATGTTAGTCAGTGTATTTTTGATACGACTGATCGTGGTCTTAGAATCAAAACAAGAAGAGGACGAGGTAAGTACGCTATTATTGATGGAGTGTCATTTAGTAATATCTTGATGAAAAATGTTAAATGTCCTTTTGTAATAGATTCATTTTATAAATGGGGACCAGGTGGTTTAGAAGATTATGTATATAATAAAGAAAAATTACCAATTGATGATCGTACGCCATACTTAGGTAAGTTTACATTTAATGATATTAATGCTTATGATTGTGAGTGGTCTGCCGGATATTTTTATGGTCTTCCAGAACAACCAATCAAGGAAGTAGAATTTAACAATGTTAACTTTACGTTCAAAAAAGATTCGGTAGCAGGAGAACCAACTATGATGGTTGATGCTGAACTAGTTAAAAACCGTGGACTTATTTTTTATAACGTTGAAAACATTATTACTAATAATGTTACAATGACAGGTCATGACGGTGAATTTAAAGAAGTTCATAACAAATAAAAAAAGTACTTGTACCAATTTGGTATAAGTACTTTTTACTATTTATAGAGTATTTAGGAAATCTATTAATGCATCATAGTTTGGATGATTAGTCATTTCATTTAAATATTCTTTGTATACAACTTGATGATTTTTGTCTAAAACGATTACTGCACGAGCTAATAATTTTAAGCCATCTATTAAAAGACCATAATCTAATCCAAATTGATTAGTTTGATAATCACTTAATGTTGTTATTTCAAGTCCAGCCATTCCGCACCAACGCTTTTGAGCAAATGGTAGGTCGTTAGAAACAGTAATAAAGTCAACATTGTGAAACGATGTTAATTTTTCGTTAATATTTCTAGTTTGAAAATCACAAACCCCAGTATCTAAAGATGGTACAACACTAATTAAAAGATAGTCTTTTTTAAAATCTTCTAATGATTTATACCCTAATTCGTTCGTAATTAGCTTAAAATTGGGTGCTTTGTCGCCAATTTTAAGTTCTTTACCTAAAATCATTATTTCATCATTATGCATAGTTTTCATAGTAATCCCTCCTATAACTTATTATAATATTATAATAAAATTATTACACTTGAAATACATTGCAAAATATACTATAATAATAGTGCTAAAGCGCTTACTTAAATATTTATTTACAAATATTATACATTCCAACTTATTAAGTTGTGATAAAATAAAAATAGAAAAAAGAAAGGTAAGGGAAAAAATGAGGAAAAAACTATTTAGTTTATTTTTACTTGTTTTTGCTGAAGGTGTTTATG
>DATFIG010000089.1:0-3313 GCA_035270345.1 Haploplasma sp. | reverse complement strand
ATATCCATTTGTAAAGCAGTAATACCATCCTTAGTACCAGCAACTTTAAAGTCCATATCTCCTTCATGGTCTTCCATTCCTTGAATGTCAGTTAAGATTGAGTAATCTTTTCCTTCCATAATTAATCCCATTGCAATACCTGCGACTGGAGCTTTAATTGGAACACCTGCATCCATTAATGCCATTGATGCAGCACAAATAGTTGCTTGTGAACTTGAACCGTTTGACTCTAATACTTCACCAACGATTCTAATTGTGTATGGGAATTCTTCTTCATTAGGCAATACAGCTGAAATAGCTTTTTCACCTAAAGCACCGTGACCGATTTCTCTTCTACCTGGTGCACCATAACGTCCTGTTTCACCAACAGAGTATTGAGGGAAGTTATAATGTAACATAAAACGTTTATTATCTTCATCTCTGATATCATCAATAATTTTACCTTCACCTAAAGCACCTAAAGTAACAACACCTAGTACTTGTGTTTGACCACGAGTAAATAATGCTGAACCATGAGCACGTTGTAATAAGTTAATTCTTGATGCTAATGGTCTAATTTCATCAGTTCTTCTTCCATCAGGACGAATTTTTTCAACTGTAATTAATCTTCTAACTTCTTGGGTAACAACTTTATCTAAAGCAGCATTTACTTGTTTTAAGAATTCTGCTTCTTCTTTAAAGTTATATACACTTATATTGTCAATTATTTTAAAGAATGGACGATCACTAAAGTGCTTAATCGTTTTTTCTTTAATTTCATCAATTTTATTATATCTTTCTAATTTGTCAAAAATAGCAACTGCATCTACTAATGAAGTACCTAGATAATCTAAAACTTCTTTTTCTACTTCAGTATTTAAAGTAAATACTTCGTAGTCAACTTTAGTTTTTCCTAATTCTTTAGTAATTTCATTTTGGAATTCATTCATTTCTTTAACTAGTGAATGAGCTTTAAATAAAGCTTCTAACATTAATTCTTCACTTACTTCTTTTGAAGCAGCTTCAACCATGTTAATTGCTTCACTTGTACCTGCAACAGTTAAATCTAGTGTTGAATTTTGTTCTTGTTCTTCAGTTGGGTTTACTACAAATTCACCATCAATCAATCCTAATGTAACACCACTAACTGGTCCATTAAACGGTAAATCTGATAATTGTAATACTAATGATGAACCTAATAATGCAACCATTTCTGGTGGACATGCAGGGTCACTAGATAATACAGTGTTAATAATTTGAACATCATTTTTAAATCCATCTTTAAATAATGGACGAATTGGTCTATCAATTAATCTTGATACCAATGTTTCATGATCACCAGGACGTCCTTCACGTTTTAAAAATCCTCCTGGAATTTTACCAGCAGCATATAGCTTTTCTTGGTAAATAACCATTAATGGGAAGAAATCACCTGTTGACATTTCATTTTTGTTTACAACAACACTTAAAACTGTTGTTCCACCATAATGTAGTAATGCTGAAGCGTTAGTTTGTTTAGCAACTTCACCAATTTCTACTCTTAGAGGTCTACCTCCAAAGTTTGTTTCAAAAGTCTTTAGACTCATATATAAAATCTCCTTCATTTTATATTTACTATTATAAATATATTTTTATTTTTTACTCATTCAATTTTACCATAATTAAATAAAAAATAGTAGTGCATTATAATCTTAATACAATAACATCATATATTAATAAAGAGGCCATCGGCCTCTAAAATTTATTCTATACCTTCCTCAAGTACTTTATTAGCATAAACCATAGCTGCTTTGTGCGTTGTAATATTATTTTCATCACTAATTTCAAATATTTCTAACACACGATCATAAATCTTTTCAATATCTTTTAAAACATTATCGATATTATAGCCATTAATCTCATGATATACATTAATAATACCACCAGCATTCGCAATAAAATCTGGAGCATATAAAATATTATGTTCTTTTAAGAGTAAACCATCTGTTTTTTCGTCTAATAATAAGTTGTTTGCTGTACCACAAATAATTTTCGCTTTAATTTTAGGGATTGTTTTATTATTTAGTATTCCACCCATTGCACAAGGAACTAAGACATTAACATCTAAAGTCATTAACTCATCAAATGATACTAATTTGACATTTGGATAAGTTTCAGTAATAAAATCAATATTGTCTTGATTAATTTCACTAAAATAAATTTGTTTTGCATTGTTCTCTACTAAATGTCTAATAACTTCTTTCCCTGTTGCACCGGATCCTAAAACAGCATAGGTATAATTACTAATTGTATATCGTTATATAAATGTTTTAGTGATGCCTTTAAAGAATAGAATGCTCCTAGTGCTGTAACTGGAGATGGATTACCTGACTTACCTTCTAATCCAACAACATGATTGGTTGATAAATTAATTGCTTTCATATCTTCAGTTGTTGTATTCATATCTGCTGCAGTAATATAATTACCATTTAAACGTTCAACAAATTCTCCGAACTTTTTAAAATATGCTTCATTTTTAACTTTTTTAGGATCGCCAATTAATACAGTTTTTCCACCACCAAGTTTTAGACCTGCACCTGCTGATTTATATGTCATCCCTCTGGCTAGTCTAATACAATCAATTACCGCTTCTTCATCAGTTGCATAATCCCAAAGTCTTGAACCACCTAATGATGGTCCTAACTTTGTATTATGAATTACAGTAACCCCTTTTAAACCGGTTTCTTTATCTTGAAAGAATACTATTTGTTCATAGTTATCTTTTTCCATTATTTTAAAATACATTATCATCATGTCCTTACTTTATTAAACAATCATTATATGAAACTTACTAGTATATATCTACTAATAAACAAATAAAGCCACTAGCAAATGCTAGTGGCTCTATAATGTTTTTTCACACTTATTAGCGACGTAATCCTAATTCAGCAATTAGACTTTGGTAACGACTTACATCTTTATTACGTAAGTAGTTTAATAAGTTACGTCTTTGACCAATTTTCATAAATAGCCCACGACGTGAGTGATGATCATGTTTATGTACACTTAAGTGTCCATTTAAATGATTAATTTCATATGTAAGAATTGCAACTTGTACTTCTGGTGAACCAGTGTCTCCTTCAGTTCTTGCAAACTTAGCAATGATTTCTTGTTTTGTTTCTTTACTCATAGCCATAATTCTTTCTCCTTATTCGCTTAACTAAAGAATGGGCGGCAAGTCCCTAAACCTTGTTAGCGTCTTAAATATTATAACATAACTATATTTTAGATTGCAAATGTTAAATCATTATTTTAATAATTTATCTTTTACTCCTTTAAATGTATTTTTAAACTT
>DATFIG010000088.1:0-2087 GCA_035270345.1 Haploplasma sp. | reverse complement strand
AGTTGATTTCATAATATTGATTTACAGAAATAAATATTATTATATTTTTTAAAAAAAATATTATATACGTAGATAGTATGGTAAAATTATTTATGTGCAATAAAATAATATTTAACTTAATTTACAAATACAGTTTATTAGTTAAATTAAAACAGGAGGAAGTATGAAAGAAATTTTAGTTGTTAGAAATTTAGTAAAGACTTTTAAATTATCCAAGAAACAACAACGTATTGAAAAAACAAATATTAAAGTTAAAACTGCAGTTGATGATTTATCATTCAGTGCATATGAAGGTGAAATATATGGTCTGTTAGGACCAAACGGTGCTGGTAAAACTACAACACTAAGAATCTTATCTACATTGATTAAAGCAGATTCTGGTGATGCATTTATTAAAGGTATTTCAGTTAATGAAAAACCTACAGAAATAAGAAAGAATATTGGATTTTTAACAAGTGAATTAAAACTTGAAGAGTTCTTTACTCCTAACTACTTATTTGATTATTTTGGTAACTTACATGGAATTGATCCTGAACTGTTAGAACAACGTAAAATCGAGTTATTTAAGAAGTTTGAAATTGATCAATTTGCTGAAGTTAAAGTGGCTGATTTATCTACTGGTATGAAACAAAAAGTTTCACTAGTTATCTCAATTGTTCACAATCCATCAATAATCATTTTTGATGAACCTACAAATGGTTTAGATGTCATTACAGCTAAGACTGTTACAGACTTCTTAATTGAACTTAAAAACCAAGGTAAAACAGTTATACTATCTACTCATATATTTTCATTAGTTGAAAAACTTTGTGACCGTGTTGGAATTATAATTAATGGAAAAATGGCTTTAGAAGATACATTAGAAAATATTAATAATAAAGGTGATCTTGAAGATGTCTTCTTCGAACTTTACGAAAATGTTGGAGGAGAATTACTATGAGAAATATATTAACAATAATGAAGAAAGAATTTAAACGCTTCTTCACAGACAAGAGAATGCTTGCTGCGTTAATTTTACCTGGTATCATGATATTTGTTCTATATAGTATCATGGGAGGCGTTATGGGCGATATAGGGTCTTCAGATGATGATTACAAGTATAAAGTTGTAATTGAAGAAACAACCGAACACACAAAGGTTATTAATCATTTAAGAGATAATCCTGTATATAATGTTGACCTAGATAAGAGATTAGAAAACTTTGAGTTCATTACTTATGAAAATGAAGTTGATTATAAGGCTATGGTAGCTAATAAAGAACTTGATTTATTTATACAATATAGCTTTGATTTCTACGAACAAAGTATTTTGTTTGATCCAATAGCTGGTGATATTAATCCAATACCAACATTATTTATTGATTTTAATTCATCAAACTCTAACTCATCTAATGCATATAGTGCTTATAGTACATTAATCACAATGTTTGAAACAGATATATCTGAGAAATTTGTAAGTATTCCAGTTAATTTAGCAGATGAAAAATCAATAGCAGCAACAATAATTACAAGTTTAGTTCCGTTTTTATTAATAATATTCCTATTTACGGGGGCAATGTCTATATCAATTGAATCAATTGCTGGTGAAAAAGAACGTGGAACAATAGCAACACTTCTTGCTACACCTGTTAAACGTAGTGATATTGCTTTAGGGAAAATTATTTCATTAAGTATAATTTCATTAGTTTCTGCAGCATCAAGTTCTGTTGGTATATTCTTGTCATTACCTAAACTAATGGCTGGAATAGACATTAATTTCAATATTTATGGTCTAGGAACGTACATCCTACTATTTATCGTTATATTGACTACAATCTTAATTTTCGTAGTTTTAGTGTCATTAGTATCAACGTTTGCTAAAAACGTTAAAGAGGCTTCTTCATTCTCCTCTGTATTGATGATTTTAAATATGTTAGTTGCAATTCCTTCAATGACAGGGGTAGTTGCTAATAAAACAGGATTTTATTTTATTCCAATTTATAATTCAGTCCAATCAATATCTTCAATTCTAAGTAATAATTTCAATATAATTAATTTTGTAATTACTATCTTAGTTAACTTAACAGTTGTTGGTTTAGGAATATTAGG
>DATFIG010000087.1:0-2528 GCA_035270345.1 Haploplasma sp. | reverse complement strand
TTATAAATATGGATGGGCTACAATAAGTTGAACACAAATAGAATAGACATTAATCCAGCCAAAAAAATTAAAATTAAAAATACTAATAAAGATTTACCATTTAGAGTAAGGGCTATTAATACAAAAAACAACAATGAAATTATTACATTTGAGGCGACAAAAGAATAAAAGTTGAATTAAAACGCAAGTGAATATCACTTGCTTTTTTCTTTATTAGTAAGAGCATATTGTTGTCATTTAACTATAAAAATGATAGAATTATAGACAGTAAATTGGTTATATTTTGCTCTACAATCGTGGTCAATGAAAAAACTCCAAAAAAAGAATGGCTTAGTAGAGCTGTTAAAAAAAGCCAAAATGTGACCTAGTCGAAAAAAATTGTAGAGTAGGTAAAAATGATGAATTTTGCCCAAAAAAGAGGTCGAAATTCTACAATTTTCCAGGTTGAAAGAACTCATAGTAAAAAGAAAAAGGATGATAAATCATGTTCAAATTAACTACAAATTTCAAGCCCAGTGGTGATCAACCAAAGGCTATCGAACAACTGATGGGAAATTTTAATAATGGAAAAAATGAACAAATCTTACTAGGAGCTACAGGTACTGGTAAGACTTTTACTATAGCTAATATTATTCAAAAAATGGGTAAGAAGACTTTAGTACTAGCACATAATAAAACCTTAGCTGGTCAGTTATACGGTGAATTAAAGGCTTTATTTCCAGAAAATAGAGTTGAGTATTTTATCTCATACTATGACTACTTCCAGCCAGAAGCATATGTTGTATCTAGTGATACATTTATAGAAAAGGATTCATCAATTAATGATGAAATTGATGAACTAAGACATAGTGCAACTGCGTCACTTTTAGATCGTGATGATGTTATTGTTGTTGCATCTGTCTCATGTATTTATGGGATTGGTGATCCTGAAGTTTACCGTAACTCCCATATCTTTATTAGAACTGGTGATGATTATGGTCGTGACCACTTAATTAATCGTTTTGTTGAGTTAACATACTCAAGAAATGATATTGATTTTGCACGTGGTACTTTTAGAGTTCGTGGCGATATTGTTGAGATTATTCCTGCATATGAAAGAAGTGAAGGAATTAGAGTGGCATTCTTTGGTGATGAGATTGAAACAATTACTAAGTTTGATGTTTTAACAGGTAAAACATTGGAACAAGTATCTTTTGTAACTATTTATCCTGCAACTCACTTTATGACTGATAAGGCTCGTTTAGAAGAATCGATTAACCGAATTAAATTAGAATTAGAAGATAGAACTAAATACTTTAAAGAAAATGATAAGTTATTAGAAGCACAAAGAATTCAAATGCGTACTAACTATGATTTAGAGATGCTAGCAGAAATTGGAACATGTAGTGGTGTAGAAAACTACTCAAGACATTTATCATTAAGAGCAGAAGGTGAAACACCTGCAACATTAATTGATTTCTTTGGAGATGATTTTTTATTTATTGTTGATGAGTCACACGTTTCAATTCCACAAGTTAGAGGAATGTACTTTGGAGATCGAGCTAGAAAGACGACTTTAGTTGATTATGGCTTTAGATTACCGAGTGCATTAGATAATAGACCTTTACAATTCGATGAGTTTGAAAAGAAACTTCATCAAGTAATTTATTTATCAGCGACACCTGGGCCTTATGAGTTAGAAAAAGAGTTGCCGATAGTAGAACAAATCATTAGACCAACATATCTTTTAGATCCAGAAATAGAAATTAGACCATCACATGGTCAAATGGATGATTTATTCTTTGAAATTAAAAAACGTGTTGAGAAAAACGAACGTGTTTTAGTAACAACTCTAACAATTAGAATGAGTGAAGAACTAACTAGTTACTTTAAACAATTAGGTTTAAAGGTAGCTTACCTTCATAGTGAAGTTAAATCATTAGAACGTATTGAAATACTAAGAGATTTAAGATTAGGTAAGTATGATTGTTTAATTGGTATTAACTTATTAAGAGAAGGTTTAGATTTACCTGAAGTATCACTTGTAGCTATCTTAGATGCTGATAAACAAGGTTTCTTAAGAAGTGAGCGTAGTTTGATTCAAACTATTGGTAGAGCTGCTAGAAACGAACATGGACGTGTTATTTTATATGCGGATAAAATTAGTCCAGCGATGGATTATGCGATTAATGAGACAAATAGACGTCGTAGCATCCAAATGGAATACAACATTACTCATAATGTTGTGCCAACGACAATTAGTAAAGACATTAGAGATAATATCTCTATAAAAGAAGAGTTAAACTTAACAACAGACACTTCAAATACTAAAAAGAAAATGACGAAGAAAGAAAAAGTTCAAACAATTGAACAAGTTGAAAAAGCGATGCGTAAAGCTGCTGCTGATTTAGACTTTGAAAAAGCTGCTGAGCTAAGAGATATCTTGTTTGAATTAAGGAGTGAATGATTAATGATATTAGAGGCAATTATAAATGCTGATTATGACAAATCAGTAGAAAGATTTGATTTAGAAGTGGTAAACCTAGGCT
>DATFIG010000086.1:0-2946 GCA_035270345.1 Haploplasma sp. | reverse complement strand
GTTTTATCTTTTGAATTTGCCATTTGAAATCCTCCTCGTTTAATTATAACTATTATACATTCATTATTAAGAAAAAGCAAAATTATATAAATATTATTATTTTTTATAAGAAAAAATGAAAACGTGTTATAATTAGTTAGAATAGAAATATTCTTAGAGAATTTTAAATATTAAAAAACATATGGAGGTGTCGAAATGTTAAATATATTAACATTAGGAGCTGCTCCAGTAATTATTGCCAGTTTGCTAACGCTTGTACTTGGTCTAATCGTCGGATTTTTCGTCCGAGTTATTACACATGATAAATCGATTAGAGAAGGTCGCGAGTTAGTTCAAAAAATTGTTGAAGACGGAAGAAAAGAAGCGGAAAAACAAAAAAGAGACGCTATTATGGAAGCGAAACAAGAAATTTTTGTATTACGTAAAGATTTCGACGAAGATACAAGAGAACGTAGAAAAATCTTAGTATCTCAAGAAGAAAAAGTTGGACAACGTGAAGTTGTAATTGATAAGCGTGCCCAACATTTAGATCGCCGTGATGAGATGATTAATGCTAAAGAAGCAAGAATCGAAGAACGAAGAGAAGAACTTGAACAATTGAATAGCAAAGCTGAAAAAACATTACAAGAGCATGAATTAAAATTAATTGAAATAGCAAATATGACAATTGATGAAGCTAAAGAAATAATTTTCGAAAGAGTTAAAGACGAAGTATCTGATGAGATTGCTCAGTATATTCGCGATGAGGAAGAATCAGCTAAGATGCAAATAGATAGTAAAGCTAAAAATCTATTAGCTCTAGCAATGCAAAAGTTTGCTAGTGAAACAACTACTGAAAGAACAGTAAGTGTTGTAACTATTCCTAACGATGATATGAAAGGTCGTATTATTGGTCGTGAAGGGCGTAATATTAGAACTTTAGAAGCTTTAACAGGTGTTGACTTAATTATTGATGATACACCAGAAGCAGTTGTACTAAGCGGATTTGATCCAATTAGACGTGAAATTGCTAAGCGTGCATTAGAAACATTGGTACAGGATGGAAGAATTCATCCAGGACGTATTGAAGAAGTTGTTGAAAAAGCACGTGAAGAAGTTGATACATTTATTAGAGAAACTGGGGAAAATGCAGTTTTCGAAGCACAAGTAAGTAGAATTCATCCAGATTTAATTAAGTTGTTAGGTCGTATGAATTTTAGAACTAGTTATGGACAAAATGTTCTAAAGCACTCGATTGAAACAGCATTTTTAGCAGGTAAGTTAGCTGCTGAAATTGGTGAAAACGAAGCATTAGCTAGAAGAGCAGGTTTATTACATGATATTGGTAAAGCCGTTGACCATGAGGTTGAAGGAAGCCACGTTGAAATTGGTGTTAACCTTGCTAAACGTTATAAAGAACCAAAAGAAGTAATTGATGCAATTGCATCTCACCACGGTGATGTTGAACCAGAATCAATTATTGCAGTCTTAGTTGCTGCTGCAGATGCATTATCTGCTGCTAGACCTGGATCTCGTTCTGAATCAATTGATGCGTATATGAGAAGACTTGAACAATTAGAAGAAATTTCTAATAATGTTGAAGGTGTTGATAAATCATATGCAATCCAAGCTGGTCGTGAAATACGTGTAATTGTTAAATCTGATCAAGTAGATGATTTACAAACATATAAAGTGGCTAGAGAGATTAAGAATAAAATTGAAGAGACAATGAGTTACCCTGGAACAATCAAAGTTACAGTTATTCGTGAAACTAGAGCAACGGATGTTGCAAAATAAAAGAGGGTATTACCCTCTTTTTTTAAATAAATAAGGACGTGAATTGTTATGAAAATATTATTTGTTGGTGATATATATGGTCAACCAGGAATAGATATGTTTGAAGAACACTTAAAGGAATTAAAAAATAAATATCGACCTAACTTAATTATTGTTAATGGTGAAAACATTAAAAATGGACGTGGGATTGATAAAAAAATTTACTTACAACTAATGAAACTAGGTGTTTCTGCAGTTACTATGGGAAACTGGACTTGGGGCAATAACGAATTACTTGATTTTATTGATGATAGTAAAATTATTAGACCAGCTAATTACGCAAAAGCTCCAGGTGAAGGTTTTAAAATAATTAATTTTAATGGTAAAACAGTTTTAGTAATTAGTTTATTAGGTAGAATTTTTATGAATGCTAACTTAGAGAACCCATTTTTAGTAGCAAAAGAAATTATTGCTAATAATCCAGCGGATTATGTTTTTGTTGATATGCATGCAGAAGCAACTAGTGAAAAGGTTGCGTTAGGACATTATTTAGATGGAATTGCTAATGCAATTGTAGGTACACATACTCATGTACAAACTAATGATGATCGTATGCTTCCAAATGGGACATTATACATTAGTGACGTTGGAATGACAGGTTCATCTAATGGTGTTATTGGTGTTGATAAGGATATAGTTTTAAGTCGATTTTTAACAGGATACTCAACTGGAAATGTTGTTGCGACCGGTAAACGACAATTAAATGCAGTCTTTTTAGATTTAGATAAAAAGACGATTGATAAAATTAACATTAAGGAGTAACGATATGTCTATTAATGAAAAGTTAATTGAAGCGATTAAGAGTAATGAATTAATCAAACGATATAAAGAGCTAGAAGTTATTATCAATAGTAATGCTAGTCTTTTAAAACAAATGGATGAACTTAAAACCATTCAAAAAGAAATAGTACATGCTGAAAAACTTGCAAAACCTGAGATTTTAAAGCAAATTAGAGAACGTTACAATGATAAATTAACACTAATTGAAAGTTATCCATTAATGAGTGAATATTTAGATCTTCAAGCAAAAATCAATGATGATTTACAAGGGTTTAAAGATGTGATAGAACAAGGTATTAATAGCGATTTATCGCTTAAATAAGTAATTTTGTCACATTTAAAGGTTTAGAC
>DATFIG010000085.1:0-12038 GCA_035270345.1 Haploplasma sp. | reverse complement strand
AAATCATATATATCAAATGCTTCTGTCGTATTACGATTAACAATTGCATCTCTAATTTCTTTATTTTCGAAAATAGATATTGCATGTTTTTTTAAGTCATCATCAGTTAAATTAAGAATTTTTGAAGCATATTTATTGTAAAAAAGCAATTTACTCTTATGATTAAAGAGCAAAATTGCTTGTTCCATCGTATCTAAAATACTTTCTAATTGCTTTAAAACATACTGTTCTTGGTAATTATTATTAACACTTTCTTTTGGTTTAAAAGTTAATGCTAAATAAAGTAATGTAATGATATTTGTTGCTAATAATATTATTAAAAATATTTGCATTTACTCACGACCTAACTTATATCCTATTCCATATTCTGTATCAATAGTTACATCAGAATTAACATGAGCCAGTTTACTTCTCACTGATTTGATATGCATGTCTAAAGCTCTTGTTTGACCCATGAAGTTTGTATCCCAAACATCAAAGAAAATTTCTTCTTTAGTTAATACTTGGTTTGGTCGTTTAATTAAATATAAAAAGATGTGATACTCTTTGTTAGTAAATTCAATTGGTATGCCACTTGAAAAAACTTTGTATTTTTGTAAGTCAACAGTAATATCTCCGTAATTAATTAAATCTCGCGTTGGAATATTTCTTAAACGTGCTGATATTCTTGAAGTTAATTCCAATATACCAAATGGTTTAGTTACATAGTCGTCTGCACCAGCATCTAGTGCTACAACTTTATCCATTTCACTATATAATGCTGAAACAATAATAATTGGAATTGTTTTATTAACACTTCTAACTTTTTTTAATAATTCTAATCCTGAAATATCAGGAAGCATTATATCTAATAAAATTAAATCTGGTGTTAAATTTTCCATTGCTGTTAGAAAACTTGCGCCTGTTTGAAAACCTTGTTTCTCTAAATTCATTTTTTCTAATGTCTTGTCAATAATATATGAAATACTCTTGTCATCTTCTACAAAATAAATTAACATTCAAATCCCCCTCAGAATAACGATGTCTTTTTATGGCTCCCACTTTCAATAAAGATAATCCACTCACAAATATTAACTGCATGATCACCAATACGTTCAATATATTTAGCTACCATTAATAGGTATACCAAATAGTGGGGATCATGTAGATCTGCTTTGATTTCTTTAACAATATTTTCTAAAATAATATTAAAGATTTGATCAACTTTATCATCTTCCATTATAACACGTTTAGCTTGCTCTACATCAATTTTAAAAAGCGATTCTATACTTTCTAAAACCATGTTTTGTGCTATTTCAGTCATCTTTGTTATTAAAGGTAATAACCTTTTATCGGTTAAATTAGCGGTTTTAATTGTAATCTCTGCAATATCAATTGCATGATCTCCAATACGTTCTAAATCTGTTATTAATTTTAATATTCCTGTAACTAATCTTAAATCTCCCGCTAAAGGTTGTTCTTTCCAAAGAATCTTTAGTGCTTGTTTTGCAATTTCCTCTTCAAAACGATCAACTTCTTCATCCTTAACTACTACAAGAGTAGCTAATTCTACATCGTTATTAATAAATGCTTTTAAGCTTTCATGAATATTACTAACTACTAAGTTAGCCATTTTAGTAACTTCATCTTTTAATGAATCAATTGAATTTAATAGACTTCTTCTCATTTGTGTCATAGTATTCCTCCTAACCGAATCTACCTGTAATATATTCTTCAGTTTTCTTATTTTTTGGCTTATTGAACATCTCTGATGTATCACTATATTCAATTAACTCCCCCATTAAGAAAAACGCTGTTTTATCACTAATACGTGCTGCTTGTTGCATATTATGAGTAACTATCACAATTGTATAGTCATTTTTTAAATCTAAAATAAGTTCTTCAATCTTTTGTGTAGCAATAGGATCTAAAGCACTAGTTGGTTCATCCATTAATATTACTTCAGGATTCATCGCAAGTGTTCTTGCAATACAAATTCTTTGTTGTTGTCCACCTGATAACTTAATAGCAGAATGATCTAAACGGTCTTTTACTTCTTCCCAAATGGCTGCCTTTTTCAATGATGATTCAACAATATCATCTAGTTGTTTTTTATTTTTAATACCTTGTCGTTTTGGACCATAAGCAATGTTTTCATATATACTCATTGGAAAAGGATTTGGTTTTTGAAATACCATTCCAACTTTGATTCTTAACTCAATTGTATCACAATTTTTTTCATTAATATTTTTACCATCATAAATAATATTACCTTCTACTTTGGCACTTTCTACTAAGTCATTCATTTTATTTAAACTTCTTAAGAAACTTGATTTACCAGAACCAGACGGTCCAATAAATGCTGTTACTTCTTTTTCGTGTATTTTCATACTTACATTATTAATCGTTTTTTTATCTCCATAATAAAGATTCATATTTCTAATATCAAATGCAATATTTTCCATTTATTTAACCTCTTAATTTCTGATCAAGTTTTTTAGTAATAAACTTAATTGTTAAATTTAATACTAAAACTATTACTAATATAATAATAGCTATTGAAGTAGCTACTTCAATATTAGGATTTTCTCCCGCCATTACACTCCATATATGAACTGCTAATGATGTTCCTTTTCCACCAACTGATACTTTATCAGTTATAACAGTTCCAATAACATAAATTAGGGCTGCTGACTCGCCAATAACACGACCAATAGTAAGTAGTGCTGCTGACAAAATGCCTGGTAGTGCATTTGGTAAAACTACTTTAAAAGTTGTTTGAATTTCATTAGCACCAAGTGCTAATGATGCTTCTTTATAACTTGGTGGAACTACATCAAGTGCTGACTCAGTTGCTTTAATAACAACCGGTAAAACCATTATCGATAATGTTAATGCTCCTGCTAAGATGTTTCCACCTAATGCATTTGGATTATTTAATAATCTTTGAGAAAAAGGAATAAGAAGTGTTGCCCCAATTAAACCGTAAATAATTGATGGTACACCAGTTAACATATCTATAAAAACTCTAAATACATTTGTTAGTCTATTTTTTGGTGCTAGTTGATTTAAGTATAATGCAGTTACTATTCCAACTGGAAATCCAATTACGAGTGTTAGAAATACTAATAGTATTGTTGTTAGAATTGAACCTAATATTCCGCCTCCACCACTTGTTAAATAGAATGCTTCAATTTTAACAGCATTATTTAATTCAATTGCCGTATGGTTTGCGCCACTACTTGCATAAAGATAATTAACATTATTATTTGCATCTAAATATGATAAATAAGTTTCGAAATGAAAACCTTCTTTTAAAGTAATAACATTTCCATGATAATCAGTCATTTCTTTAATTGGAGAATTCTTATCAATATAAATAATTTCAACAACTTTTTCTTTGTAGTTATTAATTGAATCACTAAAAGCAATTCCATATTTTGTTGAAAAGTTTTCAAAGTTTTTCGGATTAACAAATTCATCGCTTAATACTTCCACTTTGCTATTTAGTAAGTAGTTTGTTTCTTCATACTTACCAAAAACAAATTTAAATGACAAACCTTTACTTCCATTAATAAAAATAAAAAATAAGATCGCACCTAAAATTAATACGGATAACATCGATGCTATATATGTAACTGATTCTAATATTAAATCTTTTGATTTACGACTAATTTTCATATTTAGCACTTATCCTTTTCTTAATTGTATTTAATATATAGTTAACAATTAAGATCACTACTATTAATACTAAACCAACTGAAAATCTAATATCATAATCTAGTCCTTCAGTTTCCTTTAATCCAATTAAAATTGTCGATGTTAAAGTTCTTGTTGGATCAAATAACGAGAAGCTCGGTCCACTACTTAAATTACCAGCAACCATTGATACTGCAGTTGCTTCACCTAATGCGCGACCAACACCTAAGATGATACCTGCAAAAATTCCTGGTACTGCTGCTTTTAATGTTAAATTGAAAAATGTTTGCATTCTTGATGCACCAAGTGCTAACGATCCTTCTTCTAAACTTTGTGGCACTGCTCTAATAGCAGTAATTGATAACATCGTTATTGTTGGAATTATCATCATAGTTAAGACAATCACACTCGATAATACCGATAAACCACCTGCTGTAGAAATATTAAATATTCCAGCAATACCTTTTACTAATAAAGTAATAAAGCCTGCACCAAAGACTCCGTAAATAATCGAAGGAATTGAAGCTAGTACTTCAATAACTGATGTCATTATTTTATCCAGTTTTTTAGGAGCTATTTTAACTATAAATAAAGCTGTTAAGACACTAATAGGAACACTAACTAATACAGCTAGAAAAACAATATATAATGTATTTAAAACAATAAAACCTATTTGATAATTAGTTTCATTATATGATGTTCCAACAATGAAGTTAAAGAAATTAACTTTACGACCACCGTAACTTGTGAAAAATGGTTTTAAACCACTTTTTGCTATTTGGTAAATAATAACAATAATAATTGATGAAGCTAGCAAAGTAATTAATAGTAATAATACTTTAACTGTTTTATTAATTATTTTATTTTTTTTAACTATACTATTATTAATTTGCATTATCAATTACCTCACTAAAGTATTTATACTTACCTAGATAGATATCTTTTAAAGTTGTAATACTTAAATTTGTTAATAGATTTGATTTATTAACAATCGTAACTATTGCATCATAAGCTAACATTCCTGATGTATTTTGAATTGGTTTTTCATTATCATTAAAATTTCTTGATGAAAAACCAACATGTAGCAAGTTATTTGAACTAGCATCTGTTCCTTGTGTTCCTTTATAAGCCGCACTTGAACCAGTGTAATTATGTTCTATCTTTACATCACCTGATCTAATGCTAAAATCAATACTTAAGGCTTTTGCAATTGATTCAACCGAAGTTGAACCACCAAATCTTAAAGTTGTTTTAGAATTATCTTTTAAAGTAATTGGATAGTTACTTTTAATATCTTCCCATTTTAATAAAGAATCATTAATATCTACAATGCCACCTTTTGATTTTATTATTAACTTAGCTTCTAAAGTATTAATATATGCATTAAATGCTTGAGCTAATAAATCTGCATCACTTTCAAGATTCTTTGTAACAATATAATAAAAACCACGCATTAATGAATAAGTACCATTTAATACATTTTCATCTGTTGGCTTAACACCATCTATATTTAATCCATTAACTTCATTTTCATCAAAACTTGATAAAGATATGTAGCCAATGGCATTTTGATCATTTTTGATCTTAGTAATCATATCACCATTACCATCAACAATTAGTGCCGATTTTGGCAAAACAGAATCATCTTTGATAGCTTCTTTAAAATAAATTGATGAAAAGAAAGCTTCTCTTGTTCCTGAACTTGTGTCTCTTGTATATGATTGAATTTCTTCACTCTTAGTTTTACTGCAGCTTCCTAACAATAAACCTAAAATAATTAAGATAATAATTAATACATTCTTTTTCATATCATTACACCTCTAATTAATTATATAAATTATCTATTTCAACTACAACAGACATTAGTTAATATGCTGTAAAGTAGTTGTAAACTTCGCTTTATAAGTTAGAATATCAACGTTTTTATTGTTATTAGTACTTATAAAAGAAAAAAAGAACCTTTAAAAAGTTCTATTAGATATCAGATATTATTCAATTATAATTTAATCTTATATATTTTGCTGGTTGATTCACCTTCATAATAATTCGAATCAACTTCACCTCATTATAATACATTCAATTATATACCACTTTTTAAATATGTAAACTATAAAGTAGAACAAAATAATAAAAGCACCAAAATATATTATTTTGATGCTTCTAACTTTAAATTTCTATTTTATTAATAACATTTAAACCTAATTGTTGCGCGAACTTATATGCTTCTTCTAGAGCCCAATCATTAGTAAATTCTACTTTATGAGCATCAGATTGAATAATAACTTTCGCATTCTTTTTACTTACCATTTCAAAAAACTTATAGTTAGGATACCTAAAAAGATTATAATCAATCTTACCATGTTCTTTAAATGACTTTCTTATTCCATTTGCATTAACTTCTAAAGGTATATCATATTTAATAGCAACATCAACAATCTTTTCTAGTTCATCGTACATTTCATCTGTATAATTGTCTAAATTATATAGACATAATTCTGGATGACATAAAAATTTAAAGTACCCTGATTCTAAACCATCAATAACAGCTTTTACATAAAGTTTAACATCAATAAAATCATCAAACCTAAAAGCACTTTTATATTTACCATCTCGCTTTATATAATGTTGTCCAAGTATTAAATAGTCCAGTTCATTTAAAAATGTTTGATAAAAGTCAAACTCCTTATAATACTCTATTTCTAATCCACTATATACTTTAATACCATTGTTACTTCCATATTCTTTAGCTTCTTTTAAAAGTTTTAAATATAAAATATAATCTTCTTTAGTTAAACGACTATTTATATTTCTTAACATGGCCATTGGTGCATGTTCAGAAATACCAATACTTTCAAAATTGTTTTTTATTGCTTCGTTGACATATTCAATTGGATTACCTTTCGCATGACCACAAAGGTAAGTATGTGAATGGTAGTTGTTTTTGTGTTTATTTTTCATTGTATCCTCCGCATCTTATACTACTATATCATAAACTGTAGCAAAAAAAACTAGCAACCAAATGATTGCTAGTTTCGTTTAATTACATATGAATTGGTTTATCCATTGCAGCTTCCATGATTATTTCTGATAACGATGGGTGAGCGTGTACTGTTTCAGCAATTTCGAAGTTAGTTCCTTCTAAACGCATTGCAACACCGAATTCACCGATCATATCTACTGCATTGTATGCAAAGATATGGGCACCAATAATATCATCTAATTCTGCACCTTTAATTAATTTAATAAATCCAACAGATTCACCGTCAGCTAATGCTTTACCATTACCTGCAAGTGGGAATTTAGATACTGTGTATTTAATTCCTTGAGCTTTTGCATCTCTTTCTGTTAAACCGATCATAGCAATTTCTGGTGAACCATAAATTGCAGCTGGAATTTGGTTATAATTAATTTCTTTGTTTCCACCTAAAATGTTTTCAACAGCAACAATACCTTCTGCTGAAGCAACGTGAGCTAACATGTGTTCACCTGTTACGTCTCCAATTGCATAAACGCCTTTAACGCTTGTTTCCATTCTTGAGTCAACTTTAATTCCGCGACCTTTTAATTCTAAGTTTAAGTTTTTAACAGCTTCAACGTTTGGTCCAATACCTACAGCAATTAATACTAAGTCAGTATCTAATTTAACTTGTTTACCATCTAATTCATAAGTAACATCTTTTGTACCAATGTTTTTAACAGCAGCTTTAGTAATAATTTTAATTCCTTCTTTAGTTAATTGTTTAGTATAAGTATCGATTACATCATCATCCATTGGAGTAATGATTGAATCAGCCATTTCGATAATAGTAACTTCTGTTCCTAGTGAATTAAAGATTGTTGCAAATTCAACACCAATAACTCCACCACCAACAACTACCATTTTCTTAGGAGCGTCAGTAACATTTAATAATTCACGACTTGTTACTGCAAATCCTTTTTCGTAAGCTTCTTTTGCACCTGGAATTGGTGGAACAATTGCTGTTCCTCCAGTTGCTATAATTAAGTTTTTAGTGTTTAAAGTTTCATTGTTTACTTTAATTTGAGTTGCACTTACTACTTCACCGTATCCGTTATAAACGTCAACACCGTTTTTCTTAAGTAACATTTGAACTCCACCAGTTAATCTTTTAACAATTCCGTCTTTACGAGTGATAATATCATTTAAATCAAATGATACTAAGCTTGAATCAACAACGATCCCGTATTCTTTAGCATTTTTGAATAAATCATATGTTTTAGCACTCTTTAACATTGCTTTTGTTGGGATACAACCGTGGTTTAAACAAATTCCCCCAAGTACTTCTTTTTCAATAACTGCAACTTTCTTTTTAAGTTGTGCAGCTTTAATAGCAGCAACGTATCCACCTGGACCGCCACCTAATACTATAATATCGTAATTTTTCATTGTTAGCTCCTTAACTTAATAACATTAATTCTGGATCTGCTAATAATTCTTTAACTCTGTGTAAGAATCTACCAGCATCAGCACCGTCAATAATTCTATGGTCAACAGCGATTGATAATGGTAATACAGTTCCAATCTTAATTTCATCACCAACTACAATTGGTTTTTTACTAATCTTACCAATACCTAAAATAGCAACTTCAGGGTAGTTGATTACTGGAGTTCCGTAAGAAATACCAGCAGAACCAAAGTTTGTAATTGTGAATGTACCGTTTTGAATATCTGCTAACTGAACTTTTCTTTCGATTGATTTATCAGCTAATTCACGGATTTGTTTTGCTAATTCAAATACACTTAATGTATTAGCATCTTTAATGTTTGGAACCATTAAACCTGCTGGCGTATCAACTGCAAAACCTAAGTTTACATAATTTTTATAGATAATTTCGTTTTTGTCATGATCAAAGCTTGCATTAAAAATTTCGAATTCTTTTAACGCTACTAATACAGCTTTAGAAATAAATGCCATATAAGTTAAGTTTACGCCTTGTTTTTCAGCTAATGGTTTAGCACGTTTTCTCATTTCTACTAAGTTATCAATTACAACATCATCCATTAATACTGTTTCTGGAATAATTGCTTTTGAAGTAGTCATTGCAGAAGAAATAGATTTTCTTACTGATGAGATTGCTTCAACTCTAATATCACCTTGACGAGATACGTTTGCTGCTGGAACTGATGGAGCAGATGCTTTTGGAGCTGCTACTGCTGGTTTTTGACCTGCATTTGCAAATGCTTCAATATCTGACTTCATCACACGTCCGTTAGGACCTGTTCCTACAACTTTATTAATATCTACACCTAAGTTTTTAGCTAAGTTTCTTGCAACAGGGGTAGCTAATGCTTTAGTTCCTGCTTTTGCTGTTGGAGCAGCAGCGATACCTTCAGTACTTCCACCGATAATATCTGAAGAAACGTCTAATTCACCAATTACTGATGCACCTTTTTCTTCAACTGCTGGAGCTTCTGCACCACCATCGATGTATTTACCTGTTCCATCGTCTAATAAAACAACTGTTTCACCAACCAAGATCATTTCGCCTTCTTGTTTACCAATAGCAACGATTGTTCCTGATACTGGTGATGGTAATTCAGCGTTTACTTTATCAGTTTCAACAACTACTAAAGTATCACCTTCATTAACTTTATCACCAACGTTAAATTTCCACTCTAAAATTTTACCTTCTTCAATACCGTCACCGATGTCTGCAAATTTAAAGTCATAAGTAGCTTTGGGTCCTGCTGGAGCAGCTTTAGTTTCTGCAACTGGAGCTGCAGCAACTGGTGCACTACCACCTGTACCGTCGTCAATAATTACAACAGTTTCACCAACAAGGATCATTTCTCCTTCTTGTTTACCAATTGTAACAATTGTTCCGTCTACTGGTGAAGGTAATTCAGCGTTTACTTTATCTGTCTCAACGATTACTAAAGTGTCGCCTTCCTTAACTTTGTCACCAACTTTAAATTTCCATTCTAAAATCTTTCCTTCTTCAATACCGTCACCGATATCTGCAAATTTAAAATCATACATAATTTTTTCAGTCCCCTCGATTAATACTCAATAAGCTTTTTAATTTCAGCTTTCACTTGTTCCTTATTGATCATATGGTGGTGTTCACCACGTGCCAATGGAATGATAACATCAAAACCAGTTAATCTTGTAGCTGGCGCTTCTAAGTGTAAGAATGCATGTTCGTTAACTAGAGCGATTAACTCAGCTCCTGGTCCGTATGTACGCATTGCTTCGTGAACTACTAAGAAACGTCCTGTTTTCTTAACTGAATTAATAATTGTTTCAGTATCAATTGGATTAATAGTTCTTAAATCAATAACTTCAATTGAAGCATTTAATTCTTGTTCCATTTCTGCAACTGCTGCATTTACTTCTCTTAATTGAGCTCCCCATGCAACAACTGTTAAATCTGTTCCTTCTTTTAATACTTTTGCTTTTCCGATTTCAATTTCATATGACTCTTCAGGAATTTCTTGTTTACCTGAACGGTAGATACGTTTTGGTTCTAAGAAAATAACTGGGTCTGGACTATTGATAGCTGCAGTTAATAAACCTTTAGCATCGTATGGTGTTGAAGGCATAACTACCTTAATACCAGGGATGTGTCCTAAGTAAGTTTCTAAACTTTCACTATGGTGTTCTAATCCTTTAAATCCACCACCAACAGGGATTCTAATTACAACTGGAGCTGTATAGTTTCCTCTTGAACGGTTTCTAAATCTTGCTAATTGTGTAACGATTTGGTTATATGCTGGGAACATAAATCCGTCGAATTGTAATTCAACAACTGGTTTCATTCCTGCAATAGCCATACCAATAGCTGTACCTACGATTGAAGATTCTGCAATAGGAGCATCAAACACACGGTCAGCTCCATATTTTTTTTGTAGTCCAACAGTAGCTCTAAATACTCCACCTTGAACCCCAACGTCTTCTCCGTATACAACTACGTTTGGATCTTTTTCTAACGCTTGGTCTAGCGTATGGTTAATTGTTTGAATTAAGTTTAATACTGCCATTATTATTTGCTCCCTTCAAGAAATTTTTTGTAGTATTCGTATTGTGCAACTTGATTTGGAGTCATTTCTGAATAAGTATATGCAAACACGTCTTCTAATGATGTTTCCCCACTTTGTTCTACTTTAGCGAAAACTTCTTGTACATATGCATTATTTTCTTCATCTAATGCTTTGTCTTCTTTTTCTGTCCATAATTTATTAGCGATTAAGTAATTTTTTAATCTTTCGTTTGGATCTTTTAATTTCCATTCTTCAGTAATCTTTTCATCACGGTATAATGATGGATCATCTGATGTAGTATGAGCACCTATTCTAAATGTTAATGCTTCAATAACTACTGGTCCTTTTCCACTACGAGCATGTGCTGCTGCTTGTTCCATTGCAACATACATAGCTAATGGATCGTTACCATCAACTTGAATACCTTTTGCACCGGCAGCAACTGCTTTTTGAGCTAATGTTTTAGCTTTAGAAGCAACTGATCTTGGTGTTGAAATTGCCCATTGGTTATTTTGTACAATAATGATTAATGGAGCATCTACAGACGCTGCAAAGTTTAATGCTTCATTAAAGTCACCGTGTGCAGTACCACCGTCACCGATTGAAGCAACAGCTACTTCACCAGTATTTTTACGTTGTGCTGCCATACCGATACCTGTTGCAATAGCAACTTGTGAACCGATAATAATGTTAACTGGTAATACGTGTGTTTCTAATGGGAATTTATTACCCATTTCATTTCCGTACCAGTATAAGTAAATATTTTCTAATGGTACACCTTTATATAACATCATGTTTAATTCTCTAAATGCTGGACTTAACCAGTCACCTTCTTTTAATGCAGCCATAGCTCCAACTTGTGTAGCTTCTTGACCGATGTTAGGTGGGAATGTTAACATTCTTCCTTGTCTTTGGTATTGAACAGCTCTTAAGTCTGCAACTCTACCTAAAGTCATAGTTTTATACATTTTTAATAATGTTTCCTTTGATAACTTAGGGTCTAAATCTGGGTTAATAATTTTCCCTTCTTGATTTAAAACTTCTAATACTTGTTCTTTTAAAGGGTCATATTTTTTAATTAATACGTGACTCATAATTTATTTTCCTCCATCCAATGTTTGATACTTTTATTATACAACTTATGGCCTTTTAATTCAAAATGTTTGCTTACTAATTAACCGGTATACTACGAATTACAAATGTAAACGTTAACATCGCGTTTTGTGTAAGTTATTGGGTAGTAAAAATGAAAAAACTAGTCATTTTTTAATGACTAGTTTAATATTTCATAAATTAAATTTGAATAACGAGTTATATTTATTAGTTAAAATAAGAAGTAAATATGAGATAAACTGTGAGC
>DATFIG010000084.1:0-3756 GCA_035270345.1 Haploplasma sp. | reverse complement strand
CGTTTATAGTCTATTAATGCTACAAATGCGTTTGCTATTAAAAGAGCAAAGACCATTCCTTCTGGTAGACTACCAAATAATCTAATAACTGCTACTAAAACCCCAATGATAGAACCAAAAATAATTCTACCTGGTCTTGTATAAGGTGATGTTACAGGGTCTGTTGCCATAAAGACTACCCCAAATAATAAACCACCTGATAAGATTTGAATTAATAATTGTTTGAATATTTCAGTTCCTACTACACCTTTACCAATAATTCCTGAAAGCATAATTAAACTGAATGTTAATAAACTCGAAACGATTACTCTAAAGTCTGCTGATCTTCTTACTAGTAAGTAAATACCACCAAGAATAATTGCTAGTGCACTAATTTCACCCATTGAACCAGGAATTTGACCTAAGAATAATTGTAAGATTGTATAAGTACCATCACCAAGTGCTGTCGAACCAGATGATCCATCAATACCGATGTATGACCCCATTAAACCACCCATTGCAAGTGCAACAAATGCACGCCCTAAACCTGCTGGGTTAAATACGTTCTTACCTAAACCACCGAAAATCATTTTACCGATAATCATTGCTACAGATATCCCAACAGCTACTAAGATGTATGAAGCTTTTGATGGAACAGTTAATACAAAGATTAATCCTGTAATAATTGGTGGTACGATATTGTTAATTGTATATTTGTTTTTAAATCTTGCTTTTAAAGTTTCATTTTTTTCTTTCATCAGAGCAAAAGCAACAGCTTCGATTGCTACTGCTAATCCAACAGATAATAAAGCTCTAAAGATAAAATCTGTTTTAAATCTAAAAATTGCGAATATAACAACTGGTAGAAGTGCAACTAATACATCAATCATCATACTCTTAGTGCTCGTGTCTTTTCTTACATACGGAGCAGTTTGTCTAATTGCTTGCATTAATTTGTCTTCCCTTCTCTAAGTGCTTTTTTACCATGACGCATATGATCCGTTAAGTGAATCTTCGACGGACATACGAATGAACATAAACCACATTCGATACAGTTGTTAACTTTTAACATTGCAAGTCCCTCAATATCGCCATTCTTAAGTGCGTTCATAATTTGAACTGGCTGAATTGACACCGGACATGAGTAAACACATGCCGCACAATGAATACATGGTTCTTCAAAGTAATCAACATGATTATTAACAATTAAAGATGTTGTTGTTTGTGTAATTACTACATCATCACTAGTTGTGTTTGAACCCATCATTGGTCCACCAATAATAAGTGTCTTAGGAATTTCAGGATCTTTATATCCGCCTGCTAATTCTACTAAATCACTAATCTTAGTTCCAACTCTAGCTCTAAAGTTAACATTTTCAATTGCATCCCCACTAATAGTAAAGAATCTTTCTAATAGCGGCATTCTAAATTTAACAGCTTTAAATACTGTTGCAAGTGTTGATACGTTAAAAATTAATACTCCATAATCTGCAGTTAAAGCAAATTGTGGAATCTTAACACCTATCGCACTCGATACAGTTTGTAATTCCCACCCTTGTGGATAGTGATTACCAACTAAAGCAATTTCAATGTTATATTCACGATATTCTCTTAAAGCAAACTTCAATACTTCGTGAATCTCTTTGTACTTCTTCTTAATAGCAATAACACCTTTAGAAGCACCCGTTTTTTCCATAACCATAATAAGTCCTTTAATAACCCAGTGTGGTTCAGTTAACATTAACTCATAATCACTTACTAAATTTGGTTCACATTCAACCCCGTTAACAACAATAGTGTTAATTGGTTTGTCTGTACTTAGTTTGATATAAGTTGGGAATCCCCCACCACCCAAACCAACAAGACCCATATCCTTAATAATGTCAATAAACTCTTGTTTAGTCAGCTTAGCAATTTCTTCATCACTTCTTTCGTAAACTGTTTCGTGCATTTCGTACTTAAAGTCATTTTGAATAATTACATAGTTTACTGGTTTTCCACTTTCATCGCTTCGTTTTTCATGAGCAATAATTTTACCACTAACAGTGGCATGAATTGGTTGTTCAAAAAAAGTCCCAATTCTAGTTCCAATTAATTCACCAACTTTAACGCTTTGACCATCAATTACACAAGTCTCTCCTTCCGGACATCTTGCATTTGTAATTGGATAGTACAAATACTTAGCTTCGGTATGATAAATAACTGGCAACTGTTTTAAGTGCGACTTACCATCAGGAATGTTTTTAGTCTTCATTATCATTTTTGTACCCTCCTTTTTTATTTATTAAACAATGGATAGTTTTCCATCATCTTAACGACATCGTTTCTAATGCCTTCTAATACTTCTTCATTGTTACGATTAATTAATGCCTTATCAATTAAATTAGCAATAATAATCATTTGTTCTTCTTTTAACCCTCTAGTTGTAACTGCCGGACTACCAATTCTAATACCACTTGCATGGTGTGGTCTTTCTGTATCAAATGGAATCGTGTTCTTATTTAAAGTAATATAAACACTTTCTAATACATTTTCAGCAATCTTACCTGTAATACCTAATTTAGATTTAACATCAATTAAAACTAAATGGTTGTCAGTTGTTTCACTAACAATTCTATATCCTAAATTAGCAAATTCATTTGCTAATGTTTTAGCGTTTTTAATAACTTGAGTTTGATAAACTTTAAATGAATCATCTAATGCTTCATTAAAACTAATTGCCTTAGCACCAATAACATGCATTAACGGACCACCTTGAACACCAGGGAATACCGAACGATCAATTTTTTTAGCTATTTCTTCGTCGTTCGTTAAAATAATCCCCCCACGAGGACCTCTTAATGTTTTATGAGTTGTTGATGTAATAACATGTGCATGACCAACTGGTGTTTCATGTAAACCAGTTGCTACTAGCCCTGCGATATGTGCCATATCAACTAATAGATAAGCTCCTACTTCGTCAGCAATCTCTCTAAATTTCTTAAAGTCAATTGATCTTGAGTAAGCACTTGCTCCTGCAATAATTAATTGTGGTTTAACTTCTTTAGCAATTCTTCTAACTTCTTCATAATCAATTGTTTCAGTTTCTTTACTAACACCGTAAAATGCTGACTTATAAAATTGACCTGAAAATGATAAGTGGTAACCATGTGTTAAGTGTCCACCTTCGTTTAAAGACATTCCTAAAATTAAATCACCAGGTTTGATTAAAGCACCATAAGCTGCCATGTTTGCTTGAGACCCTGAGTGAGCCTGTACGTTTGCATATTTAACTCCAAATAATTCTTTTAAAGAATTGATTGCTTCTGCTTCTATTATATCAACGAATTCACATCCACCATAGTATCTTTTATTTGGATATCCTTCGGCATATTTATTAGTTAAAATTGAACCTTGCATCTTTAAAACATCATCACTAACAAAGTTTTCTGATGCAATTAATTCAATGTGATTTTTTTGGCGCATTTCTTCGTTTGCTAATGCATTCCATAGTACATCATTCTTATTAATATTTTTCATGTTATTACCTCGCTTTACATATTATAATTATACCATATTAAAAAAAGAAATTAATCCCTATTTTTAAAGTAAATAAACGAATCAATATCGTTTTTTTATCAACCTATAAATTAAACTTTTTTAAATATAATTTATACAATTAAAAATTATTCTTTAACAATATAATTGAGTTTTCATCATCAAAAGATATTAAATTAATATTTAAAATAAAAAAGAAGCCATAAAAGGCTTCTATAAATTAGTCATTCATTACTGACT
>DATFIG010000083.1:0-6453 GCA_035270345.1 Haploplasma sp. | reverse complement strand
AACTATTATAGCTTAAAGAGTACTTTATATACTTGAAAATGATTAGAGTTATAATTACTGAAAATACTAAAGGAAATATTTTATGTTTGATGACAGAGGAGTAATACCAGGACTACAGATTGCAAAAATAATTACAAACTTAGTACTTATAGCCGTAGTTATATGGTTGGAAGTAATAGTTTATGATTTAGGCAATAAGATAAGTGAAAACCCACAAATACCATCGGATTCAATACCTTGGGAACCAATTGACCCAAGTGTTCCTAAAGATGAAACAATTCCTTGGACACCATTAGAACCAAGTATACCTAATGAAGAAGATGATACAGAAGTATTTATCTTAAGTCCATCACCAGTAAGCAGTAATCATAGATATATAGAAATAGGAGTACTTTCAAAAAGATAAAATTAACAATAGTAACAAAAGATGATACACCAGTATCAATTAACTTAGTATCGTTTCAATTATTTAAAGACCAAGTTCCATTTATTGGTTTACCTGTCAAATAAATTTGTGATGAAAGTACGGATCTTACTCAATTCCGATTTTTTTTGCAGGACCGTTGAAACTAAAAGGTATTGGAGTTCATAGACTAAAAAGTGACCATGGTCCAGGAATTGAAGCAAAGCTTTATAATGTAGAAAACAATTTTATTGAAATAGATGTAAATAATGTTGAAATGCTTAATATAGGTTATTGCGTTTAACCTTCATATTTTGCGAAATTAGATGGTGATAATTTAGGACTTAGAGTACAATTCTATAAGAATTAAAATAGTCAGTAAAAGTTTGATAAATTATGATAACAATAGATAAAAATATTATTTTAGTTAAGCAACAATACTATATTTATTAAACGTAGAGGAAATATATTCAGAATTAAATAATTACATAACTTGTTTAAATGTTTTTCTTTATTCACATTTTATAGACTTTATTGTTAAACATGATAAAATATTCATATATTAAGAAAAGAGGTCATCTGTATGGCAAAAAGAAAAAATAATTCATTAGTTTCACAATTAGGACTAATTGCACTTTTAGCAGCAGTTCTAGCAACAGTATTACTATTCTTCGAAGGTTTTGGTATTAAAGTACTTGATGAAGTAGTTAAATTAGACACTTTAAAAGTAGTCTTTGGTGGAGACGGTTACAAATTCAACTTTTTATTATTAGTAACAATCTTACTTCCAGTAGCTGGTGGTATCGTACAACTTCTAGTTGATAATAAATTTGGTAGCTTAATTGGAATCGTATTAGTAGTAGTTGGTATTGTAATGATGTTTAATGCTAAAGCTTCAGTAGATTTAAGAATTATAGTTGCAAATCCTAAATTAGTATTAACTGCAACAGGTTATATCTCAATGATCTTATCGATTGTTTCAGTAGGAACAATGGGTTATAAATTATCTAAACAATTATAAAAAAAGATGCACAATTATTGAAATTGTGCATCATTTTTTTTAGCTTTTTTAACTTTACAAGTTCCTCTTTTAATATTCCTTATAACAAAGAACAATCCAATCATTAATAATAACAATGATAATGTTTTATATAAGAATCCATTCCATACATCAATGAATGGGAAGATTGTTGGGGAAAAACTTATTCCTACTGCGGCAAGAAACGTTACAACACAGCTTGTACAACCGTAAGTAAATATTCCAAATAGAATTGAAAAGAATCCAACATTAGTACCAGCATCTCCACCAGCTTTTAAACTGACCATAATTGTGCTCATATTCATAAGTAACATACTTAAACTAGCCATGATAATATTTATAAAACTATTAACAACAATCCAAGTAGTAGAAGGTTTTATAGTTGCTTCACGGTAGTTAAGATAATCTAAGACAAAATATATTGTTAAAAATAAAAAGAAAAATATTAAGCCTTGCAAAATATATTTTCTTTCTTTAAGTTTATTAAATGCATAACTGACCATAGTATCACTCCTGTTATTTAATTTTAACAAAGAAGTAATATTAATGTAAGTAAATTGCTTATTTAGTTTTTTTAGTTGGAACTGGATCATAACTAGGCTTAAACAAAGGATTACATGTTAGTATTCTCTTCGTACTTAAATACATTGCATACGGAAAATAATATGTTTCAAAAGCTTCTTTAGCATAATGAGAACATGTCGGTGTATGTCTGCATTTACTATTTAATGTTCCTGAAACTGATCCTTGGTACCAGTCAATCATCTTTAAAACGGTCTTATTCATAGTATCACCTTCTATAATTATAACACGTTAAATTGTAAAATAATAGGAGATTACATGATTAAAAAAATGTAAAAAAAACAACCTAAATATAAAAATAAATATGATATAATGGATGTATAATAAATATGAAAGCGATTACAGGAGGTTCTAATGAAAGTTTATGAAACAGATAAAATCCGTAATATTGCGGTTATTGGTCATCTAGGTACAGGTAAAACAAGTTTAATGGAATCACTACTCTATTCAACAAACACTATTGATAAAAAAGGTGAGATTGAAAGAAAAAACACTGTAAGTGATTACTTATTTGAAGAAAGAAATAAAATGAGTAGTTTCTCAATGTCATTGTTACCAATGGAATGGAAAGACTACAAATTAAACTTTTTAGATCTACCTGGAAGTGATGAATTTATTGCAGATTTAAATCAAGCACTAGAAGTTGTTAAAGGTGCAATTATTGTTATTGATGCAACAAAAGGTGTTGAGGTTGGTACAGAAAGAATATGGCGTGAAATTAGAAGACGACACATTCCAGCTATTTTATTTATTAATAAAATGGATCAACCAAATATTAATTTTGAAAACTTATTAGAAGATATTAGAGTTAAATTAGGAAAAAGAGCAGTTCCGCTAACATATCCTTTAGGAAGAGATGAGAAGTTTGATGGATTTGTTAATGTTGTTGAAAACACAGCAAGAGTTTATGATGGTAAAGAATCTAAAGATGCTGAAGTTTGGGAAGATAAAGTAGAAATAGTTAATAACTTAAGACAAATGATTATGGAAGGTGTAGCTGAAACAAGTGAAGAACTCTTAGATTTATTCTTTGACACAGGTACAATTCCTTTAGAACAACTTAAAGAAGGTTTAAGAGTTGGTATTATTAATGGTGAACTAACACCGTTGCTTGTAGGTAGTGCAACTAAAAATATTGGTGTAAGAACATTACTAGATATGTTAATTGACTACTTACCTCAACCGAACGAGTTAGCACCTTTAAAAGGTATAAACATAAAGACTAAGAAAGAAGAAACTAGAAGAACTATAAATAGTGAACCATTTAGTGCATATATATTTAAAACAATCGTTGATCCATTTTTAGGTACGATAAATATCATTAAAATCAATTCAGGTACGCTATCAAATGGACAAGAAATTGTTAACACTACAAAAGGTAAACATTTTAAAGTATCTAGTTTATTTACTTTAAGAGGTAAAGAGCAAATTAATCAACAAGAATTTAAAGCTGGTGATATTTGTGCTATTTCAAAATTAGATTTTAAGACTGGGGAAACAATTAGTGATCCGAAAGATCAAATATTATATGAACCCGTTGAAGTAGTAACACCAGTAATATATATAGCAGTTAGTCCTAAAAATCGTAATGATGAAGACAAAATATCGGTATCATTACAAAAGATTCATTTAGAAGACCCAACTTTTGTTATTACAAGAAACAAAGAAACATCCCAACTATTGTTAGGTGGACAGGGAATGAGTCATTTAGGATTTGTAATAGATAGACTTAAGAATCTATATAAAGTTGAAGTAGATGTAGAAGAATTAAAGATTAGCTACCGTGAAACAATTAAAAAAGTTTCAACAGGAGAAGGAAAACACCGTAAACAATCTGGTGGAGCTGGACAATATGGACATGTTCTTATTAGATTTGAACCGGCGAATGATTTTAGTTTTGAATCAGAAGTTGTTGGTGGAGCAGTACCTAAAGGTTACTTCCCTGCTGTAGAAAAAGGGTTAGTTGAGACATTTGAAAAAGGTCCATTAGCTAACTTCCCTGTTATTAATGTAAAAGCAACCCTATATGATGGTTCATACCATGATGTAGATTCGAATGAGATATCATTTAGATTGGCAGCTTCACTAGCATTTAAGGATGCAGTAAATAAAGCTTTACCAACAATCTTAGAACCAATTTTAAATGTTGAAGTAACAGTTAAAGATGATTATGTTGGTGATGTAATGGGAGATTTAAATAAACGCAGAGGTAAAATCTTAGGAATGGATCAATTTGATGGCTATCAGTTGATTTTAGCCGAAGTTCCTGAATCAGAGGTAACTAAGTATGTTATTGATTTAAAAGCGATGACACAAGGTTCTGGTACATTTAAACGTGAGTTTACTCGTTATGATGAAGTGCCACAACATTTAATTGATAAAGTAATTTTAGAATATAAGAGTAAATAATTAAATCCCTCTTAATTATTAATTAGGAGGGATAAAATGATTTGTTTAGAATGTTTGGAATTAATTAATAAAGAAGTAACATACTTAAACTTATTGAAACCAAATATAGATAAAATATGTAACACCTGTTTTTCTAAATATATTTATATACAAGAGTTAATTGTATATCCTAATAATGATAGTTTAGTCTACTTAAATATACTATTTGATCAAATAGGAAATCCATTAGCATTAATGGGTTTTATCAAACCTTATTATATTTATTATTTAAAACACAAACTCACACATACAATCCTATACTTTGACAGTTTCAATAAAATAATATATAATGAAATCCAAAATATTTCACTAGGAAATATTTACATAATTGTATTACACAACGAATATAAAAAAGGAGAATGATTATGATGGTAGAAGTAATTGGTAAAAATGGATTCGTTCCTACAGAGGCTATAAGGTTATATGCTGCAAAGAAATTAGATAAAGTAATTGCAATGTTTGGTGAAGATGCGATTAATCGTGTTAGAGTTGTAACTAAAGTTTATAACGATCACCACAAGGTAGAAGTAACAATTTATGCTAAAGGTCAAATGATTCGTGCAGAAGTTGAAGATCCTGACATGTATGCTGCAATTGATAAATCAATTGATAAATTAATGGCTCAAGTTAGAAGACATAAAGATAAAGTTCAATCTAGTATTGAAAAAGAAGGAATCAAACATGCATTCAGTCAAGAATTTGATGCTGAAAGTTTAGAAAAAGAAATTGTTGCTATTAACTTAGTTAAAAACAAAAAGATTGAATTACATCCAATGACTCCAAATGAAGCTATTGTTGAAATGGAATTATCGTCACATGACTTTTATGTGTTCTTAGATAAAGACACAGGAAGAACTAACGTTGTATACCGTAGACAAGATGGAGATTATGCTGTAATTGAAACTAAATAATATAAAAAAACCTCTCATTATTGAGAGGTTTTATTATTTATTATGTAATGATTATTTTGCTGATGCAAATAATTCAGCAACTACATCCCAGTTAACTACTTGGAAGAAAGCTGATACATAATCAGGTCTTCTGTTTTGGTAGTTTAAGTAGTATGCATGTTCCCAAACGTCAACACCTAAGATTGGAGTTCCTAAGTTTAATGGAGTATCTTGGTTTGGAGTAGAAGTAACTTCTAATTTTCCTGCTTTATTAACAATTAACCAAGCCCATCCACTACCGAATCTAGTAGCAGCTGCTGCTGAGAATAAAGCTTTGAATTCATCAAATGAACCAAATGCTGCATTAATAGCTTCTAATAGAGCACCCGTTGGTCCTTGACCATTGTTTACTTTTAATGTAGTCCAGAATAATGCGTGGTTAAAGTGTCCACCACCGTTATTTCTAACTGCATTTCTAATATCTTCTGGTACTAATTCTAAATCAGCTAAGAAATCTTCTAATTCAACGTTGAATTCTGGGTGTTTTTCTAAAGCCGCGTTTAAGTTGTTTACATAAGCTTGGTGATGTTTAGTATGGTGAATTTCCATAGTTTTTGCATCAATAAATGGTTCTAATGCATCATATGCATAAGTTAATTCTGGTAATTTGTATTTCATAATATATTACTTCCTTTCAATTTCTTTCATACATCTATAATAAAGTATTTTCATTTTTAATTCAAATAGTATGCAATAGATAATTGCTTAGTAATTCATGATCAATACGGATGTTTATCGTTTCAAATTTAGTTAATATTACGTTATAACCTTTTAAACCAGGTATTTTCTTGATGTTTTTAATTTGTGTAAAATTAACACTTACAACAGGAGTGTCAGATTGCTTAGAAAATTTAGCAGCAAGCATAGCACCAAAAGATAAGTTTAAATCATTTAATTCACCTTTTAGTACAATATGGCTTCCTGGAGCGTCTTTAATATGGAACCAGAAATCATTATGTTTACCAATTTCATGTGTCACATATTCGTTTTGAAGGTTATTTTTACCAACATAGAAGATGGCATCATTATAA
>DATFIG010000082.1:0-6478 GCA_035270345.1 Haploplasma sp. | reverse complement strand
CATTTAATCACCTCAAAAATCATATTTTGTATATAGAAAGATTATAGCATAAAACCGTTTACTTGTCACTATGTAAGTGTTATCCTAAAATTGTACTAAATACTACATTATCATTAAGCTCTTTAATAATAGGTTTTTTATTATCTAAGTTAAAGTCTGTAAATGATACTCTACTTATAGTAGGGTCAGTATATAAAGTAAAGTAGTAGTTAAGATTATTAACACACATAAAAGAAGTATACTGAGTATAGTCTACTGTGTTCTTACTTGTTTTAACTGTTCCTTTAGTAATCTTAACACTATTTAAGATTGCATTTGTAACAATAATTAAATCACTTTCACTATCAACAGGGTTGATAGTTAACTTATTGTATAATGCACGAATGAATCTTGTTGGTGGTGTGTAATCACTTGGAATACCAAATGATGCACTACCTTGACCAAACGGCTCAAACGTTAAACCATTTATTGTAAGTGGATCAACGTGGTGTTTATTTAAGCCAATATAGTTTTTAACGGTAGTATAGTGCCAATCAATATCAGGACTATTTGCCATTACACCTAATGTGTTAGGTGTAATCTTAATACCTGTTTTTAATGGTTCAATAATTACTGACTTACCAGTCTTATCTAAGACAACCCAGTGAAAAGGTGGGGTTGCTCCAATGAAACTAAGTGGTTCATCAATTAAATTGATTTGTTTAAAAGCTTTTTCTACGTCATCAACTGTTTTACAAGTTGCTAGAAGATACGAAATAACTTCAAATGGTGCAAGGTTGTTTTTCTTGCTATCAACTTTATCATTATATGTTGCATAAGATGCAAAGTATAAGACAGCAGCAGATAGCCCGTGTTCATTAATACCATCAGCAAAGATATAAGTTTTATTAATATCTTTTGATAGTCCCATAAAAGCATAATGAGAAGTAATTTCCTCACGTTCTAAAAAAGTTAATGGAACGTTTCTTGGAATAATAATCATATTAGGATCTAATTCAAAAGAAAAGTCCATTGTTCTTGCTAACAGGTGTAAATCACTTTTTGTTTTCATTGTTATACTTGTACACATAATATCAAACTCCTTTTTGTTTTTATTATATCACTATATACGTTTAACGATTAAATCACGTAACTCTATGGTAAATTAGTTGATTTATTACAAACAAAATGTTTTGTTGAGTCATTTAGTTCACAATTAACGGTAAATATCTGTTAATTGATAATAGTTTATTTAATGCTTTATTAGGTGTATAATTTATATAAGAAAGAAGGTATGATTATGCGTACAATTGCAAACATTATTTGGATTATTTTTGGTGGGTTCTTTTTATGGTTAGCTTGGACTATTTTAGGACTACTATTGTGTATTACAATTATTGGTATACCCTTTGGTAGACAATGTTTCAAAGCAGCAAGTATTACACTTGCTCCATTTGGAAAAGAGGTAGACTTAAGATTCTTAAGTCATCCAATTGCTAATACAATTTGGGTTATATTCTTTGGTTGGGGAATCTTTGTAGGATATATCATTTCAGGAGCAGTTCTTTGTATTACTATTATTGGTATTCCGTGGGGATTACAAGTATTTAAGTTTGCTAAATTAGGCTTAATGCCTTTTGGAGCAAGAGTTATATAATTTCATATTAAAAAAATAACACCGAATATCATTTGATAGTCGGTGTTTTTACTATAAGATGTTTTTATAAGCCTCATGAATCATTTGGAATGAAACTACATTTGCCGCTTCAGTTAATGTAACATTGTATTTAATTGAATAGTTATAGATATTAGTAAAAATACTATCCATAATGTTATGAAGTTCGTTATCTACTTTTTCAAATGACCATTTTGAGAATGTAGCATTTTGCTGCATCTCTAAACCTGATGTTGCAACTCCACCTGCATTACCTGCTTTAGAAGGGATGATAACAACATCATTATTAAGAAGATAAGTAGTAGCTTCATTAGTTAAAGGTTTATTTGCACCTTCAGCTACAATAGTTACTTTATTCTTTAAAATATTTTTAGCATCATCTAAATCAATTTCATTTTGAGTTGCACAAGGCATAATGATATCTGCTTGTATTTTCCATAAGTTTTTAACATTAGTATCATACTTTGCATGTGGATAAGTTTCTAAGTATTTTTTTAATGATTCCTTATTATATTGAATAGTACTAATTAAATCAATATCTATTCCTTGATCATCATGAATAATACCAGTGATTGAAGACATGCCAATTACTTTTGCACCTAAAGCTTTAGCTTTATATGCTGCGTTTATGCCGACTTGTCCAGAACCTGAGACAAGAACCGTCTTATCTTGTAAAGAGTCGTTATAAAGCGTATTAAGGGCGCTATTAGTTATATAACATAAACCGTACCCGGTTGCTTCAGGTCTTACTAAACTTCCGCCATAAGAGGTATGTTTTCCTGTAAAGATACCGTTATGTCTATTAGTAAGTCTTTTGGACATATTATACATATAACCGATTGTTTTTTGTGACACACCTAAGTCCCCAGCAGGAACATCAATGTCTGGTCCTAAGTATTTATTTAGTTCAATAATAAAACTTTCGGTAAATCTTTTTATTTCTGCTTGTGATTTATTTGTAGGATCAAAATCTGCTCCACCTTTGGCTCCACCTAAAGGTAGATTAGTTAGTGCATTTTTTAAAGTTTGTTCTAAAGATAAAAACTTTAAAATGGACTCATTAACTGAACTATCAAATCTAATGCCACCTTTATAAACCCCAAGAAGATTACTAAATTGAACTCTATATCCGGTATTAACTTGATTAATACCATTATCATCGACCCAAGGAACTTTAAAAGAAATAATACGATCTGGTTCAATAAGTTGCTCAACAATATTTAGTCGAGCAATGTCTTCATGTTCATTAACATAAGTGTTAATGGACTGAAAGAATGCTTTTACAGTATTTAAATATTCTGTTTGATGAGAATACTTAGATTCTAATTTTAAGTATAAGTCATTTAAGTATTTATTCATTTGTAAGCACTCCTTTAATATATTCTAATAATTGCTCAGCAGCAATTAGTGGACCTCTTGTCTCAAAACCTTCTACAGCAAGTTTTGTATATATTTCACCGACTGGTATATTAGACTCATTTAAATGAGTGAAGTATTTTTGTAAAAGAAGATCAGTTTCTTCTTGTAGTTGTACCGGTCCAAATGGATTTGCAAAGTAAGAACTTACTAATCCAACCTCATTTGTTGTACCTTTAGCTTTTCTGACACCTTTTCTAAATACATCTAAGGCATCGTTGTAGTCACTAAAGATAGTAATACCAATATTATTTTCTGCATAGTTGTTAGCATATAATACTAAATCAACTTTATGATTTGAAATGATATCTTGATATTTAGTTATTGGTATAACTACACGAGCATTTATTTGGTTGGGATTTAAGAATAATGCACGATCCATTATTTCATAAGCATATCCAGTATCTAAGTCATCTAAACGAACAAATGCTCCTGTTTCAGTACCATTAGCAACAACCACATCATTTGAGAACTTAAAAGTACCCATATCATCAAAGATGATATCCATTTGTTTAATATCTTTAGTTCCTATTTGTCGTAATGCTTCTAGTGTTTCTGATTTACCAGCACCACTATCACCAATAACAACAATGTTCTTTGTTTGGTTGTTACTTAAAGTAATATTAGCCATTGCACCATGAATTGGTAAGTTACCTTTTTTAATCATATAAACATTATGAAGTGTTAATAACATTTTCTTTAAGTATCCAAAGTAATCATTTTTATCAATACGACTTACAAAACCAAAATAAATATCCTCTTTAGTATCATAGTAGTAGTTGTAGTCACAACTAGTTTCTTCAATACCATAAACAAATACTAAGTTTGGTTGTTTGTCTTTAAAGTCTTCATAGTTTGCAAATTCAAATAGATTCGATAATGCAATTCCATGATGTAAGAAATCACGATGAATATAAACAAATGCAAGTAATGGTCCAACCATTACAGGAAAAGCCAAGAAGTGTTTTTTGTTGATATTTAATTTAGTTAGTGGATTGTAATCAATCTCACTAAATAACTCACTTCTAGTATTACTTTTTGATTTAATAATAAAAGGTGGGTTTGTTACTACTTTAGTAACAAATGAAATGTCTTGTAACTTTGAAAACTCTTTATTCACACTAAACTTATGACTAACATATAACATGTTAGCATTAATACCTGCTGGTAACTGACGGTAGATGTTAAAACTGCTATCTAAGAGCTTTTCAGCAATAGTACGGTAAATACTAATGATTAAGTTATTAAAGTTGTTTGTAGATGTAATTAAGTCATTTGACTTATTAATATTATTGTATTTCTTAGAACCTTTTAGTAAACCAAAACGTTCTAGATTACGCCAATAATCATAAAGACTTTCAGTAAAATTATATAAGTTATCAATATCATTAACAGTAATACTATTTGATTCTTTAATAGCATCTTCTAAAGTATAAATTAATAATAATTTATAGAACTTAAAGATTTCATTAAATTTTAAATGTTTCAAACTAAAATAGATCATTGTTTGATCATTTTTTTGTTTTTGGTAAAAAGCTTTTAATAATTTTTCAAATCCTTCTGAATTGATAATGCTTGCTTGTGTTTCAACATTACTAGCATCAAAATCAATTAGTGCATAACTATTTGTTAAATGGAACTTTTTCATAAATTTCACTCCTCTTTATTACTCTTAATAATAACATATTATCTAAGATAGTAGTACATACCTTATAAACACTTGATTAAAAGTAGTTTAAATATTACAATTAACTTAAAATATAACTAAAGAAGGTGTAGCAAATGCGATTTTCAAAAGAAATACAAGATAGTCCAACATTAAAACTTGGTGAAGTAGCAAGAAAAAGACAACAAGAAGGAAAACCAGTTATTTCACTAGCTTTAGGTGAACCAGATTTTAAAACTCCTAAGTATATTTTAGATGCTACATCTAAAGCTCTATATGATGGACTAACTACATACTCAACTCCACAAGGTATTTTACCTTTAAGACAGTATATAGCTAAAGACTATAATAATACTTATGGTTCAAACTATGGTGCAAGTGAAGTCATTATTATGCCTGGTGCTAAAGCAGCAATCTTTGCTAGTTTAGCATCGCTATTAGATGTTAACGATGAAGTGATAATCTTATCACCTTTTTATGTTAGTTACCCACCAATGATAAAGTTAGCTGAAACAACAGCAAAGATCATTGATATTCCTTTAAATAGTGATTTTAGTTTACCAATAGATAAAATAAAAGCATCAATTACTAAAAATACTAAAGTACTAATATTAAACTATCCTAACAATCCAACAGGTAAACTATTAACTACTAATGAAATAGAAGCAGTATTAGAAATAATTAAAGAGAATAATATCTATTTACTGTCTGACGAAATATACGAAAAACAAGTCTTTGGTAACAATCCATTTGTTAGTTTTAGTAGTTTTAATGAAATTAAAGATAAAACATTAATTATTAATGGATATTCTAAAACATTCGCAATGACTGGTTTTAGAATAGGATTTATATTAGGAAGTAAAGAGTTAATCAAAAAGATTAACCTCTTAAACCAAAACATAAACACTAATACTAATACATTTGTTCAATATGGTTGTTTAAGTATATATGAAAATAACAATACTCACCTTGAAACATATAATAAAGAACTATTAGAACGATCAACATATCTATATAATGAACTAAGTAAAACAATGTACTTCAAACCAATTAAACCAGAATCTACATTTTATATGTTTGTAGATATTACAAACACAAAACTAGACTCTACAACACTATCAAATATGTTAATTGAACAATATGGTTTAGTAGTAACACCAGGTATAGCATTTGGGAAAAACTTCGATAACTATATAAGGTTATCATTTGCTACAGCAAAAGATAACTTAATAAAGGCAGTAGAAATATTTAAAGCGATAAAACTATAATGAAAAAGAGACTACCATTAATACTAGTTCTAATAACAACTTTATTTATATGGGGTAATTCATTACTACCCGGTAGTGTTTCAAGTAGTCAAAGTGGAATAATAACAAAGTTATTATATCCACTTTTTAAGAATGTAATGAGTGTAGATACACTAACAACCATCATTAGAAAACTAGCTCACTTTACAGAGTATGCAATACTAGGTCTTGTTTTAGCATACTTTTATAAAAGTAAGACTCACAAGTACCTATTATTCGCTTTACTACAAGGAGTAATTACAGCAATAATAGATGAGTCAATACAACTATTAGTCCCTAATAGAGCTGGGCTACTAACAGACGTGTTAATAGACACGTCAGGTGTGTTATTTGGCTTATTAGTGTTTTACATAATATATAAATTACTAGGAGGTAACAAATAGATAAAAAGATAATAGACTTGATAACGAATGAATCAGAGATAAACAGAAGATT
>DATFIG010000081.1:0-3478 GCA_035270345.1 Haploplasma sp. | reverse complement strand
TTTTAGGTGGTACCTATGTGTCCCACTTTTTCGATGCAGTGCAATGTATATATGAATAAAAAAAATCAGATTAGTGAAAATCACTAATCTGAATATTTTATAACTATCATTTAAATTTAGAAGTTAGTAATTACATACTAAATATATCTTCTTTCTTTGAAAATACATATTGTTGCTCAAAGATTAAAAGATTTATTGAATCTTCTTTGATATAGTCAACTAAAGATTCATCTGACATTTCATAAGAAATTTGTGTTGATCCTAGAACTACATCTACATATTCTGGATAATCAATAAAAGGATTACGGCTTCCAACAAGTCCTTGGATGTTGTTATTTCTAACTCTTTCAAAATCACTAACTGGATCTAATTGGTGCCATTCTAAAAACATTCTTTCACTACCTATAATATCTAAGCTTAGGCTATATCTAGTTGAGATGTAGAATGCAATTCTTGCAACATCGCCGATATGCTCATCTCCAGGATACCAGCCTGAACCAATTCTTTGGTATGATTCAGTCCCTGTAAATGGTCTATTATTATCAACAAATGGATAATTACTTCTAGATGAGTTAACACTTGTAATTGCTGCTCTTAAGTTATGTAGGTCATAACTTGGTGCACTACCAAGTTTAGAGTTTGGCCAAACATGTTCTCTATTACCATAGCTACCAAAACCTGTATAGATATTGTAGTTTTCACCTTGATATGTATCTGCAGCTTTCACTTGACTTGTAGAACCTTGTGCTACACCTTTAGTTTTAATCATATTAATTAGCGCATTTCTAAATGCATCTCCTGATAGGCCACCAAGCTCACTGTAATAACTAACTATATTAGGATCTTGATCACTTGGATTAGATGATTCAACATATTCTAATACGATAAATTCAAACTCTTTAGTCGCAGTTAAATCAGCTATTTTAATAGTTGCAGTTAATGTAACATTAACATTACCAGCATCTTCTTCTGGTCTTGTTACTTTTCCACTTTCATCTATAAATGCAGAATTACTACTTTCCCATGTAATAACTACATCTTCAAATGAATATATAAGTCCTAAGTCTCTACCTATTTCTAAATTGCTTATGTTAAATCCTATAATACTATCCATTGTTAACATTTCAAGTGACTGATTTAACTTATCTTCTGCAGTTGCGCCTTCTCCAAAAATACCATGTTCATTAATAGCTATCTCACTATTACTATCAAGCATTATTTGCGGGTTATTAAACCAAGCAAGTGTTCCACCCTTAATATCAACTAAATCACCAGCTTCAAAAGCTGTTAAGATTGAAGCATCATTACCAGCAACACGTGTATCTAGTCTAACAGTTATTGATTCACTACCTAGAGATATTATTAATTCAACAGCATTATTTGGTGTAGTAACACTAGTTACTTCAGCAGCTGTAATTGAAACTGTTCTACTTTGAATTTTAGCTAGCTTATTAGTATCTAGACCGTATTCATTTAAATCAATTGGTAATAATCTTCCAAAATCACCTGTATGTACTGTGTAAGTTCCTTGAACTTCGCCTTGTATTAAACCATTATATGTAAGTTTTTTTACATTTGCTTCTACTACATCGCCAACTTCAAAATTAATTGTTGCTGATGTCATATCAGGTAGTCTAAGTGCTATTGCACCACTATCATCTTCCATACTAAATGAGTTATGAGGAGCAAGTGATGTCACAACACCAACAATTTTAGCAGAACTTCCTTCATTTGCTTTAAAGAATTCACCAATTGGTGTTGTTCCTTCAATTTCTGGAAGACCAATTGGTAATTGTTCTTCTTTTTCTTCCCAAACTGCTGTTAGTGTAATATCTTTAGTAATTGGGGTTGAAAATGAAAAATCATTTCCATCTAGCATCCAACCAATAAATTTAAAACCCTCTTTTGTTGGTTTACTTGGTGCTGCTAGTAATTTATTTCTCTCAACTGTTACAGCTGCAATATCAGTTCCACCATCTGTATCAAAAGAAACAGTGAATGTTTCCACATTTGGTGCTTCTCCTTCTTTCCAGTTTGCAACTAAAGTCATATCTTCTTTTACTTTATCAGTTTCAAAGTCCCATTCTTCATTATCTTCTGAATTTGTCCAAAACTCTAAGTAAAAACCTGTCTTTGAAACACCTTCTGGTTCATCAACTAATTTGTTTTCGCCTACTTTTACTGCCTCAATTACCTCAGGCATACCACCATTTGTATCAAAATTAACAGTATATGTTATTTGATTACAAGAAACTAACACTACTACTAAAAAGACACTAAATATTGCTGTTAATATTTTTTTCATACATTTCCCTTTCATATTTAAGTAAATCATATATAGCTTATATATAAGCTATTTCTAATGTTAAGTATCTTCACCCTTTAATTTAAAACTAAAAACAAACTAAAAATTCTCTTAAAATTCATTGCTTCAAACCTTTCCTTTTTATTTATTATGATTAATTTTTAATACTTTAAAATAAACTGCCATAATAGGACTAATTGTAAATGTTAAGATTAAACTTCCTAAGTTAACAGAGCCAAATGTTCCATCATAAATATAGTGTGCAAAATATCCAAAGATAAGACCTATTGTTATACCTACAAATTCAATTACTAATCTAACATATGTAATTTTTTTAGCTTTAGTAATTTTAACAAACATCAACATAAGTTCATCAAATACATATGCTGTAAACCCAGATTTAACAATTAGTGATAAGCCAAACGGTAATACGAAAATTCCTAAAATAAAGAAAATTATTTGATATATTAATTGCTCTGCCAGTTGATCTTTAAAAATTAAGATGTTCCAAAAATCAATTGATAGTGCTACACCTATAACTGGAATAATCATAAATAGATAACTCCATTTTCTTCTATAGGCACATACAATAACCATGATTGTAAAACTCATTGCAAAACTAAGCATTCCCATGGTAATCCAAGTATAACCCATAACTTTATTTAATAATGCATAAAGGTTAATATATACCGTATCCCATGCACCGCTTCCTAAATTAGATGCTTTAATCATATTAACAGCTAATCCTAAGACAAAAAATCCCAATAAATAAAGTCCTATATTCTTTTTATAGTTCTTAAATAATTCAATTATTTTTCGCATGATATTTCCCTTCAAATGTAGTTAAATAACTCTCTAATATCTATCATAACATTCAAATTGATACTAAGTCAATAAAACGGACATATTAAATTAAGAGTATGTTCAATTTTGTTAGTTAATTCGCATTCCTCGAGTTTTCGTATTGCTTTTCATACTGGTTAGGAGAAATATATCCTAAGGTGCCATGTATCCTTACAGTATTGTAAAATGTTTCAATATATTCAAACACTAGCTGTTGAGCATGCTCTAAATCTTTTATCTTAAATCTCTTTAACCATTCACGTTTGATAATGGCGTGAAAGGATTCTATACATGAATTATCCCACGGATCTGCTTTCTTTGAATAACTTG
>DATFIG010000080.1:0-4119 GCA_035270345.1 Haploplasma sp. | reverse complement strand
TTTTTAATTATTATGTCATTTAATAAATATAAAAATATTTTTAAAGGGATGAGTAACGCGATTGAAGCAACTTCAAAAGAGGAACAAATTCATGGGTTGTTTGGGATTGAGTTAATTAATGTTATTAGAGAAGAACAACCACAATGGTTTGATGAAGATATGGAACGTTTAGTTTTAGAAGCGTGTCGTGAAGCTTATAGAAGTGAAGAAATAGTAATTGATTGGATTTATGAACAAGGTGACTTAGATTTTATGCCTAAATACTTAGTAAAGGAGTTTGTTAAAAACAGACTTAACAATTCTTTAGAAAGTGTTGGATATGAAAGAATCTTTGATGTAGATTTAGAAGCGGTAGAGAAAACAGATTGGTTTGATGATGAAGTAGTAGCAACTAAACATGTTGACTTCTTTGTAAAAAGATCAATTAACTATAGTAAGAGAACTAGAAGTATTACAGGAGATGACCTATTTTAAAATAAAAGGAGATTAGAAGATATGGATTGGTTAAATGAGAACAGTAGATTATTCTTATCAAGAGGATATTTAACAGAAGGTGTTACTGCTGAAGAAAGAATTAAACAAATAGCTGATAAAGCAGAAGAATATTTAAAAATAGATGGATTTTCTAATAAGTTTTATAATTATATTAGTAAAGGATATTATTCAATGTCATCACCAATTTGGTCAAACTTTGGTTTAGACCGTGGATTACCAATTAGTTGTTTTGGATCAAATATTGATGATAATATGGGTTCAATTTTATATACACAATCTGAAATTGGGATGATGAGTAAATACGGTGGTGGAACAAGTGGTTACTTTGGTCACGTAAGACCAAGAGGCGCTGAAATTACTAATAATGGTACTTCAAGTGGATCAGTTCATTTTATGAAATTATTCGAAACAATTATTGACGTTGTTTCACAAGGATCAACAAGAAGAGGACGTTTTAGTCCGTACCTACCAATTGAACATGATGATATTGAAGAGTTTTTACAAATTGGAACTGAAGGAAACCCAATCCAAGAATTAACACATGGTGTTACAGTGACTAATAAGTGGATGGAAGAGATGATTGCTGGTGATGCCAGTAAACGCGCTATTTGGGCTAAAGTTATCCAAAGACGTGTTGAAATTGGTTATCCATATATTTTCTTTACAGATACAGTAAATAATAATACAGTTGATGTTTATAAAGATAAGGGATTAAAAATTAATCATAGTAACTTATGTAGCGAAATTGCTTTACCAAATAACTCTGAATGGTCATTTGTATGTAACTTATCATCAATGAATTTATTATATTTCGATGAATGGAAAGATACTGATGCAGTAGAAACAATGATTTATTTTTTAGATGCTGTAATGACTGATTTTATCTTAAAGTTAGAAAGATTACGTGACTCTGATAAACAAGAAGAAAACCAAGCATTTTATTTCATGCAAAAAGCTTATAACTTTGCAAAAACCAACCGAGCTCTTGGTTTAGGTGCACTAGGATGGCATTCATACTTACAATCTAAGATGATTGCTTTTGAGGATTTAGAAGCAACTAAACTAAATGCTCAAATCTTTAAACTAATTAATGAAAAAGCATTAAAAGCAAGTAAGGAACTAGCTGTTTTATACGGCGAACCTGAGGTTTTAAAAGGTTATGGTAGAAGAAATACTACTTTAACTGCAATCGCTCCTACAACGTCTTCAGCATTCATTTTAGGGCAAGTTTCTCAAAGTATTGAACCAATATGGTCTAATACATATGTTAAAGATGTTGCTAAAACAAAAGTAACTATTAGAAACCCATACCTACAAAAGATTTTAGCTGAAAAAGGTAAAGATACTAGAGATGTATGGAATAACATTAGAGATAATGATGGTTCTGTTCAACACTTAGATTTCTTAAGTGATCACGAAAAAGAAGTATTCAAAACATTTAGTGAACTAGATCAATATACAATTATTAATCAAGCTGCAATTAGACAAAACTTTATTGACCAAAGTCAGTCATTAAATATTATGATTAATCCAACAGCGACTGCTAAAGAGATTAATGAATTATATATCTTTGCTTGGGAAAATAATATTAAGTCATTATATTACCAACATAGTACAAATGCTGCCCAACAATTTAGTAAAGATAAATTATGTGTAGTTTGTGAAGCTTAACAATTAAGATATTAACCTCTAATTAATTTTAGAGGTTTTTTTATATACTAGGAAACTTCATAGAATAAATATAAGATTGAAACAGTTAATATAAGGGTACTTAACCACCAAAAAAAACACTATTAAATAGCGTAAAATTAATATTTATATGTTTAATATATTATTTTTGTTTAAAGTTTTTTAATAAGTAATCAATAGTAATCGGATTATTATCACCATCAACTAAGTTTTTAGGATACATTCTTTTTTCATCACTACTACAAAACATACAGTTGGTTCCATGAACTTCACCAGAACCATAATTTACTTCGATTAGTATTTCATGTTCAATCCAAGCCTCTTTACCACATACACGGCAAAGCATTAATACTTCAGGTTCTCTAAATATATGATTAGGGTTATTTTTGTCAAAGATACGTTCACCCATTTCATCAACTTCATTTCCCCAATATTCTTCTAGATGAGCAATATCTTCATCTGATCTTTTTCTTCTTTTTACTTCATAACGATATTTCATATCAATTAACTCCTTAAAGGGTAGTAAGAACTACCTAAATTTATTTTCATAGTAAATCCACATTTACAAATTAATGGATCAAAATTAAATGACTCTTTAATCATAACACGCCAAGAAGAAGATTTTTTAATATCATTTAATTTTGAACGTGAAATCCATTTTTTAGGTAATGTTTTATTTTTTGAAGAATAAAAACCATAGTATCTAACAGTTTTAAAATTATCATCACTAATATGCATAATTAGTTTTTTTATAAATTCATAAATATGTTCAGTAACAAAAACAGTCCCTTTTTTATCCTTCTCTAAAACTCCATCATCTTCATGAGGTTCATAAAAGTAAGTAATTTCATTAGTATCATAATTAATATTTAATATTCTAGATTCAGCCATTACTGGTCTACCAGTATATCTTAAAACATAATTAACAATTTTTTCATTTGAATTATATTTCTTTGATTCTTTAGCAGCTGGACCATGAACGTAAAAACCTTCTTCATGTTCTTTAAACAATTTAGTTTTTTCTTGATAAAAACTATTTCCAAGTTCTTTATGAAGAAGGTTTAACAAGGTCATTTGAAAAGACTTTCTTAAAGACTTATAGTTGAAATAGTTTATATGTTTAAGTTTACCATTTTTATCAATAATACCTTCAGTAACTAAAGCATGAATATGAGGATTAAAAGTTAAAGGTCTACCAAATGTATGAAGAGTTAGGACATAACCAAATTGATAGTTTAGTTTTTTTGAGTGTTTTTTAGCAATCCATTTCATGGTTTGATTAACCGCTTCAAACAAAACATTTAGTAAACGTCTATTTCTTCTAAAATAGTGTCTAATTGAATCAGGAATAGTAAATGTTATATGACGATGTTTAATATCTAACATAACTTTAGAAACAGCATTAGCTCGTTGTTTGGCATATTTAATTCCACAAGTATTACAAAATCTTGACTTACAGGTATTAAATAAAATATGAAAACTATCACAGTTTGGACATTCAAAAAAATTATATCCAAGGTCTGGAGTTTGACAAGTTAACATTTTTTCAACATTATTAAAAACAGCCGGTCTAATATATAGATGGCTGTTATCTTTGACGAAATCTTCCCAATAATCACGGAAGATATCCTTGATGTAATATTTTTTTGATCTATTAACAAATAGATTAGAGTTTTTAATTAACTCATTAGTATAATTAAAATTACTGACATTAATCAAAGTAATCACCTAATACTATTATAAAACAGTAGAGGTATAAAATTCAATATTTAGTAAAGGGCGATTCATCGCCTATTTTTTATATTTTCATATATCAAGATTAGTATTAATTACACATTTATGATAAAATATTATCATAAGTATAAATGAATAAGGAGGGCAAGATGGCACATTTATTTGATTTAATTCACCCTAATTTTTTTAGTGTGCTAGCTT
>DATFIG010000079.1:0-4354 GCA_035270345.1 Haploplasma sp. | reverse complement strand
TATTGATACTATTGGTTTTGAATTAACTGTTGATCAGAAGGAAGCGGTTAATGATATTTTTAGAGACTTTAAAAATAATGAAGTTTCTTATCGTTTGATTCAAGGAGATGTTGGTTCTGGTAAAACGATTGTTGCTATTATAGGAATACTTGGTATGTTAAGTTCTAATAAACAAGTTGCTTTAATGGCACCAACCGAATTATTAGCTGAACAACATTATCAAAACATTGTTAAGTATTTTAAAAACTATAATTATGAAATAGCATTATTAACTTCTGATACTAAAGATAAAGAAACAATTAAAGAGAACTTACAAATAGGTAAAATTGATTTAATTATTGGTACTCATGCTTTAGTTCAAGATGATGTTATCTTTAAAGATTTAGGTTTATCGATTATCGATGAACAACATAAGTTTGGTGTTAATACAAGAAATGATTTAATTAAGAAGAGTAATTCATCAGATTTAATATATTTAACAGCAACTCCAATTCCAAGAACATTAGCTATTTCAATTTTTAAAGATGCCAAAATATCTTTAATTAAGACAAAACCTAATGAAAGAAAAATAATTAAAACTAAATATACTAATGATGATAATTTAAATAATGTATTTAATACAATAAATGAAGTTTTAAGTAGAAATGAAAAAGTGTATGTTGTAGTACCTGCTGTAACTTCAACGCACGCAAAATATAATATTCAAAATGTTTATGACTTATTAAAAGTTAATATTAAAACAAGTAATATTTACCAATTATATGGTAAAACTAAAAAGACTGTTCAAAAGGAAGTTTTTGATAATTTTAAATCGGACCAAGGTGCTGTATTAATAGCAACAACAATGATAGAAGTTGGAATAGATATTAAAGATGCAACTTTAATGGTAATATTTTCAGCGGATTATTTTGGTCTTAGTCAGCTCCACCAGTTAAGAGGAAGAGTTGGTAGATCAAATTTAAAGAGCCAATGTATTTTAGTATCAACTAAAGATAATCAAGAACGCTTGAAAATACTAGAAAATGTAAACGATGGTTTTATTTTAAGTCAACATGACTTAAAATTAAGAGGTCCAGGTTTACTACTTGGCTTAGAACAATCAGGGATTCCTGAATTCAAATATTTAGATTTTTCGACAGATTTCGAGATTTTAAAAGCAATGGGACAAGAAGCGAAAAATAAATAACACTAATATGCTATAATTACATATAGATAATATAGAAAAGAAGGTATTAAATTATGATTAAAATCGCAGTTGATGGAATGGGTGGCGACTTCGCACCTGAACCAATAATTAAAGGAACTTTAATGGCTTTGAATCAATTTAATGATTTGGAAATAACTATTTTTGGTGATGAAGATATTATGAAACCATTTTTAGTAAAACATGATCGCCTAAAAGTTATCGACACTAAGCATTATTTAGATATGGGTGTAGTTGACCCAGTTTTTGAATACCGTAATAATAAAGAACATTCATTATTTAAAGCAATGAAATATGTTGCTGATAATAATGCTGATGCAATAGTAACAGCAGGTCCAACACAAGCAGTTGTAGCTGGAGGACAATTAATATTAAGACGTTTAAAACAAATGCGCCGTGCAGCAATTGCACCAATTTTACCGTCATTAGATGGTCGCGGTAAGATGCTTTTAGACTCTGGAGCAAACGTTGATCTTCGACCCGAAAACTTAGAAGATTTAGCAGTTTATGCAAGTGTTGTAATGAGTGAGGTATATAATAGACCAAACCCTAAAGTAGCTTTAGTTAATATTGGAAGTGAAGAAGGTAAAGGTCGTGAACTAGAAAGAGAAACATTTGAATTACTAAAAAATAACAAGGACATTAACTTTGTTGGAAACTTAGAGCCAAAAGAAGTTTTTGATACTGATGTAGATATATTAGTTACTGATGGATTTACAGGTAATATCTTAATGAAATCAATGGAAGGTACAGCGATCGGACTTGGAAAGATTTTATCAAGAGAAATTAAATCGAAATTAAGAAATAAAATTGGTTATTTATTTATGAAACCAGCACTTAGAAACTTTAAAAAAGCAATGGATTCATCTGAGGTTGGAGGAGCTTTAGTTGTTGGATTAAATCATGTATTAGTAAAGGCACATGGTAATTCAAATGAAATTGCATTTTACAATGCAATCCGTCAAACTCGTTCAATGGTTGAAAAAGAAGTAATTAAAACAGTACAAACAACATTAGAGGAAAAGAGTGAATAAAGTGGAAAATTTATTAGCTAAATTAGAAATTAATTATAAAGACATATCTCTTTATAAAACAGCTTTAACACATTCTTCTTACGGAAATGAACATAACACTACAAACAACGAACGCCTAGAGTTTCTAGGCGACGCTGTTTTAGAGTTATTAATGAGTCAGTACCTATTTGATACAACTAGTGAAACAGAAGGTAAAATGACGATTAGAAGAGCTCAAGCGGTAAGAGAAGAAGCGTTAGTAATTTATAGTGAAAAGATTGATTTAAAACAGTATATGTTACTTGGTAAAGGTGAAGAGAGTAAAGGCGCTAACAATGCGATGATTGCTGATACTTTAGAAGCGCTGTTTGCTGCAACATATTTGGATTTAGGATTAGACGCAGTAAAACAATTATTTAAAAAAATTATTATTCCATACTTAGAAGAATCATTTAATATCATTGATTATAAATCAGTGTTACAAGAAGTTATACATAGTGGAAGTAAAAGAAATATTAGTTATAAAATTGTTAAAGAAACAGGACCTTCTCATAAGAAAAGTTTTGAGGCTGTTGTTTTATTAGATAATACAATTGTTTTAGGTAATGGGTTTGGTAAGACAAAAAAAGAAGCAGAACAAATGGCTGCTGAAGAAGCGCTAAAAAAGGGGAACTATGATTTTAAAAAGAATTTATGAAGAATATAACTTCAACATTGAAAACTTATTAATTAAAGAGTATAAAAGACTAAAGTTATCTACTAATGAACTGAATGTTTTATTGGTATTATTTAACGCTGGACCTAAGAAGAGAATTTTTTCACTTAATTCGCTTGCTAGAAGATTAGATTATTCTACAAATGAATTAGCTGAAATAGTTGAATCACTAATGGAAAAAGATTTTTTGAAAATTAAATTAGAAGTAAATAATAAACGTGAACGTGAAGTCTATGATTTAGACGGAACATTTAATAAAATAGAAGTATTATTTGCAAGTGATGAAGAAGAAAAACTAAAACAATTATCATTAACAAATATATCTGTAACAATTGAATTATTAGAATCTAAATTTGGTCGCATGTTACGTTCAAATGAATTAGATCGTATTAGAACATGGTATGATGTTTATTTATTTAATCATGAGCGAATAATTGAAGTTATCAGCGGTTTACAAAAAGAAACATCAATTATGCATATTGAAAAGGTATTAAATTTAAATGTTAATGCAAATGTAGAAATAGATGACAAAACAAATGATCTATTAGATAGTATTTATAAAAAGCTATGATGACAAATAATCAAAAAGAAATACTAAAACAATTAGATATCTTATTTCCAGATGCGAAAGGTGAACTTGATCACCGCAATGCATTTGAACTTTTAGTTGCGGTAGTACTTAGTGCTCAAACAACTGATGTTGCGGTAAACATTGTTACAAAGGGATTATTTGATAAATATCCAACGCCCAAATTACTTGCTAACGCTAATATAGATGATGTAATGGAACTCATTAATAGAATTGGTTTATATCGAAATAAATCTAGAAATATTATTAACTTATCAAAAATGTTAGTTGAAGATTTTAATTCAACAGTTCCAAACAATTTAAAAGATTTAGAGAAACTTCCAGGAGTAGGTAGAAAAACAGCAAATGTTGTATTAAGTAATGTTTACAATATACCAGCAATAGCAGTTGATACTCATGTTGAAAGAATATCTAAAAGATTAGGCTTGGCAAATATAGACGATAATGTACTACAAGTTGAACATAAATTAATGGATATCTTTCCTGAGGAATATTGGTTAAAATTACATCACCAATTAATCTTTTTTGGAAGATATCATTGTACAGCAAGAAAACCAAAATGTAATGAATGCCCACTGTTTGACATTTGCGTTTATGAAGACAAAAAGTTATAATTCAAAAAAAAATGGACTTTAGGTCTTTTTTTTTGGATAATTGACTAAAAAGAAAACAAGGGGGATTTAAATGGTTAATAATATGATCCAAAAAGTATTGTTGTCACATCGTGACATTAATAACAACTATAATAAAACAATTGGTTCAATGTTAAAACATTATCGGTTAAATAAAAATTTAACATTAGAAGATGTATCAAAAGATATTTGTAGTATTTC
>DATFIG010000078.1:0-7417 GCA_035270345.1 Haploplasma sp. | reverse complement strand
TCTTTAGCCTTTTTAATTTTATCATCGTTAATAGCCTTAATTTTGGCTTTTTGTTCTTTTAATTTCTCAATATTTTTCTTTTGAGCAGCTAACTTTAAGTTTTTAAGTCTTAAAGCTTCTTTTTCACGCTCTTTTTGAGCTTTAACTTTTGCTCTTTCCAATTCTTTAAGTCGTTTTGCTTTAATTTTTTCACGTTCGTTTTCTAAACGTAATTTCTCTTTTTCTCTAAACACTTTTAATTGTTCTTTATAACGATCATTAATTTCTTTAATTGCTTTATTATTTGCGATTCTGCGATTACGGTTCACAGTCGAATTTTTAGCATTTAAATCTTTTCTAGGTTTTAAACTACGAATATTTAATTCCTCTTCACTTGCATTTGTACTTCCTAAACTACTGTTTGTAAATACAGTTGAAAAAAGTAATAACAAACTTTGGTTTAGTTGCTCATGGTAATTCTTATTAAATCTTTTGTTCTTAACTTCTGTTTCCAAAGTGAAGTCTAAAACATGTAATCTATCTAAATAGATCCATAATAGATATGCACTTCTAAAGTCAGGGTTCTTTAAAATGATTTGTGTTTTCATAATTGGTGCTTTAACTTTTTGGTATCTTGACATAATACGCATAAAGTCACTATGATACATTCTAGAAATTATTTTATATGTTTCTTCAATTCTTTCGTAAACTCTTGTATTATGTTCATCAATCTCTTTTGAATCCATCTCTTCCAATGCTCTAATACTTACATCTAATTCATAATTAGCATTATTTAAATGGAACTCATTATTTAAATTAAAATTAGTTTCTTTATATCCATGCATATTTTCTTTAACTACTTTTAACCGTTCATAAAGATAATCATGAAGTCTAGTAATTAAAGTCATAATGAGTCTATTTTCATAAATACCATATTCAATTTCTGATAATGTATTTAATACTTTATCAGGAATAATACCATCTTCATTAACTTCTCTAATTTAAGGAACCAGTTCCGTAACTTTCTCAAAAAATCTACATATTATATAGTTTTTATATTGAAAATGTTGGTTTATAAAAGTGATTTATACGATTTACAAATTAAAATACTATTATTTGTTTTTCGTTAATATTATATAAATAAAAAAATCCCCTTATTAGTTTCACTAATGAGGGGAGAATTTATTAAAATGTATTGATTGCTACTAAGATCCAATCAAGGAACTTAAGAATAATACTTGCTAAAATATGAGCTAATGCAAGACTGAAAATAATGTATGCCGCTTTGACTTGAAAATGACTATTTGGTTTGAAATATTTATCAATATTTAATGACCTAAATATTTGCATATTCAAAGTAAAAAATAAAATTAAACTTGCAAAATAAATAATATATTCACCCATTTTATTTAGTGCCGAATAATCGGTCTCCTGCATCTCCTAAACCAGGAACAATATAACCTTTTTCGTTTAGTTTTTCGTCTAGAGATGCTAAGTATATTTTGACATTAGGATAATTATCATTAATGTTTTTAACACCTTCAGGTACTCCAACTATACCAACAAAAATAATTTCTTGTGCACCAGCTTTTTCTAATATTTCAATTGCTTTTACAGTTGAATTACCAGTCGCTAACATTGGATCAACTAATAATACAATGCTATCTTTAATTCCTGGTGGAAATTTAGAATAATATTCTTTAGCTTCTAAAGTCTCTTCATCACGGTATAAACCAATATGACCAATTTTAGCATTTGGAATTAAGTTGTGGATCCCATCAACCATTCCTAATCCTGCTCTTAAGATTGGAACAATAACTATTTCATCTTTTAGTTCATATCCTTCAACAACTGCTACTGGCGTAGTAATTGTTTTTGGTTTTAATTTTAAGTCTCTAGTTATTTCATAAGTAAGTAAACCAGCAATTTCATTGACAGTTTCTCTAAATACTTTAGTATTTGTTTGTTCGTCTCTAATTTTTCCTAACTTGTGAGTAATAAGAGGATGTTCTAATACATTAACTTTCATTTGTCAGCCTCAATGTCTGTAATTAAGTTTAAACGTCTTGCATGACGTTCTTCAAACTTAGCATCAATAAAACTATCTATCATATCTTTAGCTAAATCAAAGTCTGTATTTCTTCCACCGATTGCTAATACATTAGCATTGTTATGTTCTTTGGCAAGTCTTGCTGTTTCAACATCGTGAACTAATGCTGCTCTAACACCTTTTACTTTGTTAGCTGCAATACTAATTCCTATTCCTGTTCCACAAACAACTAAACCGAAGTCATAATCGTTTGTCATAACAGCTTCTCCAACTTCCTTACCAAACTTAGGATAATCAACTGATTCCTCACTTGTTGCTCCTAAATCCACAACTTCAATGTCTTTTGAAAGTAAATGCTCTTTAAGATTTTCCTTCATTAAATAACCTGCATGGTCACTACCGATAACAACTTTCATCCTTTAACCCTCCATTTTATTTTTTTATATTATATCACAATTATCTATTTCTTTTACGTTCGTATTCCTTTAAGAATCTTTTTCTAATTCTAATATTAGTTGGAGTAATTTCAACTAACTCATCATCGTTAATAAATGATAGACATTCTTCTAAACTCATCACTTTAGGTCTTTTTAAAACTACTGTTGCTTCTTTGTTAGCATTTCTAATATTGTTTAAAGCTTTTTCTTGAGTAACGTTAACAACTAAATCGTTATCCTTGTTATTTTCACCAACTATCATACCTTCATAAACTAGAGCTCTAGGAGCAACAAACATTACACCACGTTCTTCTAATTTTTTTAAAGCATATTGCGTTGAGAATCCATCAGCATTAGCTATTAAAGCTCCAGTCTGACGTTCAATTGCACTAATTACAGTTAATGGACGGTACTCTAAGAATGAATGGTTTACAATTCCATAACCTTTAGTTAAAGTTAAGAATGTTGTCATAAACCCAATTAAACCACGTGACGGAATAATATATTCAATTTTAGTATAATTATTAGATTGTTCTAACTTAACCATTTCACCATTTCTTGATCCTAATATTTCAATAACAGAACCTACCGAATCATTAGGAACGTCTAGTATAGCCATTTCATATGGTTCTAATTGTTTACCATCTTCAATCTTAATAACAACTTTTGGTTTAGATACTTGGAACTCAAATCCTTCTCTTCGCATGTTTTCAATTAAGATACCTAAGTGTAATTCGCCACGTCCAGCAACAATCCAAGTATCCTTTTCATCTGCTTTTTCAACTTTTAAACTTACGTCTTTTTGAACTTCACGTTCTAGTCTTTCTGCGATCTTAGATGCAGTAACATGACTTCCTTCTTTACCAGCAAATGGAGAGTTATTAACACTAAAAGCCATTTCTACCGTTGGCTCACCAACAGTAATTGCAGGTAATCGTTTATCATAACCTACCTTAGCTAAAGTTTCTCCTACTTGAATATCACTTAACCCAGCTATTGAAATAATATCTCCTGCTGATGCTTTTTCTACTTCTACTTTAGTTACACCAACATTTTGGAAGATCTTTTGTACTCTAAACTTAGTTGCACTTCCATCTAATCTTAAGGCACTAACTTCACTTCCTACTTCAAGCGTTCCTTGTAAGATTTTTCCTACACCCATTCTACCTACATAACTATTATAGTCAATAAGTGATGGTTGGAATAAAAACGGTAAATCTAATTCCGCTTTTGGAGCTGGAATATGTTTAATAATATTATTTAAAATAACTTCCATTCCAGTGTCTTCTAAAGCTGGTGACTCACTCATCTTACCTAAGAAACCTGAACCATAAAGTACTGGGAAATCTAAATCTTCTTCTGAAGCCCCTAAATCAATAAATAAGTCATAAACTTCATTTAATGCTTTTTGAGGATCAGCAGCATCTCTATCAATCTTGTTTACAACAACGATTGGTTTAACTTTCATATCTAATGCGATTTTTAATACAAAACGTGTTTGAGGCATTACACCTTCTAATGCATCAACCAGTAGTAATACACCATCTACCATGTGCATAATACGTTCTACTTCACCACCAAAGTCAGCGTGACCCGGCGTATCTAAAATATTAATTTTAGTATCTTTAAATGTTACTGATGTATTTTTAGCTAAAATAGTAATACCTTTTTCTCTTTCTAAGTTATCACTATCCATTACACGATCTTTTAATATTGTATGGTCGTCTTTAATACCACTTTCGATTAATTTATTTACTAACGTTGTTTTACCATGGTCAACGTGTGCAATAATTGCTATATTTCTTATATCCATAATTACCTACCTTCATCTAAGACTTTTAAGATGTCTTCTCTTGTTATATGACCTTCTCTTAATATTTGATAATTATCACTTGTTAGGTCAATAACAGTTGATGATAACTTTGTTAAACTTTCATTATTTTGATAAATATCACTTACAACTTCGTGATACCTTTCATAGATTATTTCATAATCATTTAATGGTTCTTCGCCACTTGTGTTTACTGAAGTAGTTTTCATTGCCCCAAACTTATCAAGCAAGCTTAAAGCTAACTTGTGGTTAGGCATTCTAACACCGATTGTTGGTTCATTGGTTAATTTAAAATACTTTTCATTAGTTTTTAAAATTAATGTTAAACCACCAGGCCAAAATCTTTTCGCGATAATCTTTGCTTGTTTTGTTAAAACAGCAAATTCCTCAACTTGTTCTATACTACTACATAAAACAGCTAAAGGCTTATTAAAATCACGACCTTTTATTTCATAGATCTTTTTGATTGATTCTTGATCATATATGCTAGCCCCAATACCATAAACAGTATCAGTTGGAAAAATCAATACTTTATTTAACATCTTTACACCTACTCACTTAAGAATATAAAGGTAAAACGATCTTTACCACTTAAATCTTTTTCTTGTTTTACTTCAATATTAGTTAAATTAACATTAATTAAATTTGCTAATTTTTCATTTTGATTAATCCCATGTTCAAAAGCAATCATGCTTCCAACATTTAATCTTTCTTTAATACTACTTAGAATTAATTCGTACGAGTCTAAACCGTCTAAACCGCTGAATAAAGCATCTAAAGGTTCTTTCAATACTTTCTCTTCTAATTTATCACTAAGTGGTATATATGGTGGATTACTAATGATTAAATCAAATCTATCAGTAATGTTCTCAAACCAACTACTATGAATAACTTTAACATTTACATTATGTAGTTTGATATTTTGTTTAGCTATTTCTAATGCTTCTAAGCTTATATCAGAAATAGTTAAATCACAACCAAGCTCTTTTTGTAGTGTTATTCCAATACACCCTGAACCAGTTGCTAAATCTAATATTTTAAGTTTACTTAAATCACTATACCTAGTTCTTAAATAATTAATTGTTTTAAAAACTAATTCTTCTGTTTCAGGTCTAGGAATTAGTGTATCTTTAGAAACAATAAATTTATTACCATAAAAATAACTGTGTCCAACTAATTGTTGAACAGGTATTTTATCAACTAAATAACTATTTACTAACTCTAAATAATTACTAGTAAATGTATTATCTATTAAATTATTTTGATTTAATAAATAATCGCTATTATTATACTCCAACAATTCTAATAACAACCAAAAAAGAGCATGTTTATCTTCTTCATTGGTACATAAACTTTGTGCTCTTTTCAATAAATCCACTATTCTCATTTCAATTCGCCTTGTAGTTGTTGTTTTTGGTAATAGTTAATTAATTCTAAAGTGATTAAGTCCAAACGACCATCAATTATTGCATCTAACCTTTGAACTGTTAAACCAATACGGTGATCCGTAACACGGTTTTGTGGGTAGTTATAAGTTCTTACCTTTTCACTACGATCTCCACGACCGACTAATAAATGACGTGCTTCAGTTTCCTTACTTAACTTTTCTTGTAGGACTTGGTCATACATTCTTGTTTTTAAAATTTTAAAAGCAGTGTCTTTGTTTTCATGTTGTGATTTACCAAACTGACTTGCTACACTCATTCCTGTTGGAATGTGAGTTAATCTAACTGCCGATTTAGTATTGTTAACTGATTGTCCACCTGGACCACTAGAACTAAAAGTATCAACTCTAATATCGTTCCAATTAATCTCAAATTCAATTTCATCAGCTTCAGGCATAACTAACACTGTTGCTGTTGATGTGTGAACACGACCTTGTGATTCTGTTTGAGGAACTCTTTGAACACGGTGTGTGCCTGATTCATATTTTAAGAATGAATAAGCTTTATTACCCGAAACCATAAATTCAATTGAAGTGTAACCACCCATTGAACCTGGCATAGCATCTAATACCTCTATTTTCCATCCCATTGTTTCAGCATATCTAGAATACATTCTAAATAAATCACCAGCAAAGATATTACCTTCATCACCACCAGCTGCTCCTTTGATTTCAATCATTACGTTTTTAGAATCATTAGGATCTTTAGGCAAGATTAAGATTTTAAGTTCTTCCTCTAAATCATTTAAATCATTTTCTAACATTTTAATTTCTTCTTTAGCAATTAAAACCATATCTTCATCATCTTCAATTGTTAGAAGATCATTCAAATCATTTAGTTCGCTTTGTTTATCACAAAATAAACGATATTTTTCAATCGTTTCCTGCATATCACTAACCTCTTTTAAAAGTTTAGTCATCTCTTTAATTTCTAATGTTCCACTTGATAATTTATCTTGAAGTGAAATATAGTATTTATTCATTACTTTTAGTCTTTCAAACATCTTTACCACCTTGATAATGTTATCATAATTATCACATTTTTACCAATAATAAAGTCAGTTTTCTTGAAAAAACAGTGTAAAAACGTTATAATATAAGTAGAAAAAAGAGGAGGAATTAAAAATGGAAAAATTACATTTGTTTTTAAACAAGCAAGTTGCTAACTTCAGTGTTTTATTTACAAAGTTACACCATCATCACTGGTATGTGAAAGGACCACACTTTTTTACATTACATGAAAAGTTTGAAGAGTTATATGATGAAATCAATGAACTATATGACGAATTTGCAGAAAGACTATTAACTATTGGCGGAAAACCTGTTTCTAGTTTAAAAGGTTACTTAGAACTTACTTCATTAGGTGAAGTAGAAAGTAATTTAGATGCTAAACAAATGGTTAAAAGTGTTTTAGATGACTTTACACTAATTGCAACAGAATTAAATATTGGAGTTGAATTAGCAACTGATGTTAGTGATGAAGCTACTGCTGACTTGCTAATTAGTACAATTGCGTCTTTAGAAAAACACGCATGGATGTTAAAATTCTTTTTAGATTAATATTAATTTAACTAATAAATGACAAAGGCAAATTTAATTGTTTGCCTTTTTTGTTATTTTCACATAATGCTACCATTTACTTAAATTATGTTTTATGATAGTACATGTCAAAACTT
>DATFIG010000077.1:0-8482 GCA_035270345.1 Haploplasma sp. | reverse complement strand
TCATGAAAGATGTTGAAGTTCTTTACAAAACAAGTGAGTATAGAAAAATTAAAAGTAATATAAAAACCAAAAGTATTACTTTCTTAATTTGGACAGTTATTTTCATTGCTGCGTTACTTTTAATGTGGAGTACTCTTGATTCAAATGGGAAAAAAATAATAAGTAATTTATGGGGAACTTTATTTGGATTTTTAGTTATAGCAAATTTATCTTATATCATATATAATATTGTTGCTAAAGTTAGACTCGAATCATCGTTTAAGACAATGCATTTTGTTGTAGGAGAGGTAATTGAAATTGAGCAAGAATGGTATAAGAAGAACTGTATGATTAAAGTTTTAATTAATGATGAGTATAAAAAGTATGAATGTTATATTTATGATAATAATTCTTATTACAGTAATATTGGTACAGGTCACTTAATAGAAGTTGGGATTGATTTATCCACAAACAAGTGTCTGTTGATAGAAGAGTTTGTAGAAAAAGAAATATTATAATAGTTAAATTATATATTAAAGTTTAGAGCACAAAAAAACAGGGATAATATCCCTGTTATTTTTATTTATCCACATTTGTGGGTAACTTATTGAATATAATGTTTGTATTTTTCTTGATCTATCTTAGAAAGAATTGTTTTTATTAAGTAACCATCTTCTAAGAACTCTGTTTTTATAATTGTTGTATTGTCTTTTAAGTAACTAAAGATATTTGATTTATCAAAAGGTAGTTTAAGATCAACTATTCTACTATCTTGGAATAAGTGTCCATATATAGTATCAATTAGTGTATCAATATTTTCTTTAGTAACATTAGATACAAAGATATAGTCTTCCTCGATAATTGGCGCAGACAAAGCAATCTCGCTTTTTGTTAGTACATATATTTTAGGTACTGTATTTGCCCCTATACGCGTTAGAACATCATTTGTACTGTCTAGTTGTACTTGGTTGAAATAAGCTCCGTCAGCGACGAATATGATTAAATCAGCGTCAATTACGTCTAATAGCGTTGATTCAAACGAACGAATAAGCTCATGTGGTAACTTTTTAATAAATCCCACTGTATCAACTAATAAAAATGGTGGATAGTTTTCTTTTTGCATTCTTTTAGTTTTAGTATCTAAAGTAGCAAATAACATATCCTTTTCAAAAACTTCTTCAGTCGTATTATTTAACTTTTCACTTAATGTATTCATTAGTGATGATTTACCGACGTTAGTATAACCTACTAAAGCAACGATCGGAATATGATTTTCTAAACGTCTTTTTCTTGAAACTTCTCTTTCAGATGATAGTTTAGCAAGTTCACGTTTAATCATTGATATTTCTGTTAATAACTTTCTACGATCCATTTCAAGTTTAGTTTCACCAGGTCCCTTAGCATTATATGTTCCCCCACCTTGTCTTGATAGTGATTTACCTAGTCCAACTAGTCTTGGTAACATATATTGTTTTTGAGCTAAAGATACTTCTAAGATACTTTGACGAGAAGTAGCACGTTCAGCAAAAATTGAAAGTATTAAAAAACTACGATCAATAACTTGGATTTCTAATGCAGCTTCTAAGTTTTTAATTTGAGCAGGTGATAAAGGATCATCAAATATAACCATTGTTGCTTCTAAGACATCAATAGCTTTTTTAATTTCTTCAACTTTTCCACTACCTACATAAAATTTAGGACTTACTTTTTCAGTTCTTTGGATAATTTTATCTACAGTTGTAATATTAAGAGCTTCACCTAATTTTTCTAATTCATCAAGTGATTCACTCATTTTGTGTGTATGAGTAAGTAGTTCTAATCCTACTAGTATCGCGCGGTCTTTAATTAATTCCATGTCTTCACCTCTAAGTATTAATTATAGATTTTATTGCCAATATTTGCAAGTAAACTTAAAAAATAAATGTGATATAATATAAGGTGATAAAGGAAGTGATAATTATGATGTTTGCATTACAAATCAACGGCTATGCCTGGTGGAAGTTTTTACTTGATACATATTTAATTTGGATTGTCGTATTATTTGCTGTAAAGTTAGTTTTTTCAAATAGCCGCTTTCTTAATTTTATTTTTATTTATTTAATTTTAATTGGTGTAAATCATGGTGTTAGATTATTAGGATTAACTATGAGTATTCCAGTCTTTAAAGCAATCGTTACTTGGTATCCAATTGCATTAATTGTTATTATGGCACCTGATCTAAGACGAGTCTTAGAATTTACTTGGAAAAGGGATAATAAGAACGATGTTGTTATTATGGGTAATGAGTCAACAAGAGAATCAATTGTAGATGCTACTTTTGAATTAGCAAAAGATAATATTGGTGCTTTAATTACTATTGAGAAACATAATACATTAGATCAGTACGCAGACCGTGCTATTATGATGGATTCAATAATTTCTAAAGAATTAATTATGAATATATTTATTCCTAATTCACCACTTCATGATGGAGCGGTATTAATTAGGGGAGATCATATCTTATGTGCTGGTGCTTACTTTATTTTATCTGATCGTGAAGTAGAAGATAAGACAATGGGTTCAAGACACCGTGCAGCACTTGGGATTAGTGAAGCAACTGATGCATTAACTATTGTTGTTTCAGAAGAAACAGGACAAGTATCAATTGCATTAGAAGGTATTTTATTAAAAATGAATGATAAAGATAAACTAATGGAATACATTAGTATGTTCATGAGATAAGAGGTGGAGTAATAATGGAAATATTAAAAAAAATAATTTTATATATCACAACTCCTTTTAATCGTTTTGGATCTAGAGGAATAACTGATAATATTTCAAAGTCATTTAATAAGAATAGTTATTTAAACTATGTAGTAGCATTTTTAATTACTACAGCTATTGTTTTATTTGCTATTTTTCTAGTTTAAGGAGGACTAACCATGTTTTTACAAGGACCAATATTTCCTTTAATAATGACTGTTTTTACATTGTTTATGGTTATTATTCAAAGTATACAAAATCAAAAATTATTAAAGAAAAGATTTTCTTTATCTTTCTTTAATATTGCTATAGCAGTAGTCATTGTTGGAATATTTGAAAAACATATTATGAACAATGAGTTATATAAAGATATTTATATGGGATATACATTATTTGTGTATATTATATATTTCTTAGTATTTATTTCTGCATTTAGAACTTCAACATTAAAAGCAAACCATTACCAATTATTTGTTAAGTCAATTAAAGAAAGTAAATGGAGTGCATTTTATGTTGTTGATAGAAAAGAACGTATTAAAGATATGTCAGAAAGTTTCTTAGAAGAACTTAATTTAGAGTTAGATGATGTTATTGGTAAGAAGTTATTTAACATCTTTAATAAAACAATTAGAATTACTCATTTTGATGGTAAAGAAATTAATAGTAAGAGTTTAGAAAACTATTATTTTAATTACCGCAAAGAAGCTCAACAAGGTGACGCGTTTAAAGAAGAACTAGTTATTTTAAATAGTGAAGGTAAACAAGTTATCTTTAACCTTATGATGCAACCGGTTTATGTATTAGGTAAATACCGTGGTCGTATTGTTGTTGGTGAAAAGAAAACTGATTTTGATTTACTTGGAGTAGAAAAGAAGTTAAATGAAAGTAATCAATACTTAGAAAGTATTAAACATAAATTTATAGCAACATTTGAAATTAGTAAAGAAGGATTATTTACTATTGATTTGGATGATAAATCAATTTGGGCAAGTAATGCATTAATTAAAATGCTTGGCTTACCAGAACCTACTATGAATTTAGATGATTTTAGAAAGTTATTTCATCCTGAAGATCTAGCAACTTATTTATCAATGATTGCTGAATTAAGCTTAAGTAAACAACAATACTATATTAAATATCGTATTTATAATAAAGGTTCTTATATGTGGGTAGAAGAGCGTGGTAAGCGGATTTTTGAAGATCAAACAACTTCAACTATTATGGGTTCATTAAACCCAGTACCAACTAGACATCACCAAGCTTCTAATATCGCTATATTAGATGAACTAGGAACTTATCATGAATTAATTATTAAGATGCATAACTTAGTTAATGAAGATAAGTACTTCTTAACGATGATTATTGAGTTATCTAATATACCAAAGATTAATGCTGATTATGGTTGGGAAGTAGGAAACATGTTCTTAGCTGAATACTTAAGTAAGATGCAAGAAACGTTTGTTACTGAAAGTGGTGCAATCTATCGTATTAGTGGATTAAAGTTTGTTATTTTAGTAACAGACCCTAGAAAGAAAGAATACTTAGAAAATAATATTAGAAATCAAACTAACTTCTTAAATATTGCAATGCAATATGGTTCAATTCAAACAGAGCTTAATGTTTTTGCAGGTATTTCAATTAGTAAAGAAGATGGTTATAAAGAAGAACATTTATATCAAGCTGCAGAACAAGCTTTAATGGCTGCTAAGAATCCACAGTTTTCACACCAAGGTGTGTTCTATAAAGATGTTTTTACTAATGAATAAAATAGAAGCAAGACAATTAGCAAAGGTAACTAGGGACAATTTAGACCCAAAGATGCGTTATATTAAAAGTCGTACTATTGTTCAAAAGATTGAAAGAGATCAAAGATTTATTAATGCTAAGGTAATTGGAATATATTATCCATTTGGTAGTGAGGTAGATATTAGCAGTTTAACTCACAAAAGTGGTATAATTGCATTACCAAAAATAATAGATGGTAAGATGGAATTTATTGAAATTAATAATAAAACCAAATACAAAAAAAGTAGTTTTGGAGTTTTAGAACCAGTTAAAGGTAAAATTGTTAGTAAAGATATAGATTTACTAATTGTTTCATCACTAGCAAAGAATAGATTAAACTATCGTTTAGGCTATGGTAAAGGTTATTATGATAAATTTATTATGGAATATAAACCTAAAACAACTATTGGTATTTTATTTAATAATTATGAATTAGATTTTATAGAAGATTTGTGGGATATAGCCTTAGATGACTATATTACAAATTAGGAGGTATTATTGTGGTTGTAGAAACAAAACATGGAACTTTTGAAATATTAAAAGATTACCGTGAAGCATTTGATTTAGAAATGTTTAATGAAAAATATGTTGATGTCGCGTTTGACCGATATCATTATTTAGTTGGAGATATGGCGTCAGGGATATTAAGAATTAAAGGATTTAATTCAGATGCCAAAAGTCCACGTGGTTTTAAAGCTATACCGGATTATATTAATGAGTCGTGTAATTTTAATACTGCTTACTTTATTTTAAGAAAGTTTAAAGAAAAGAAGGGAAGTGGCAACGATGGAAGAGATGAGACAACAAGTTGATTCAATTATTGCAAAAATTCGTCCTTATATATTAAGAGACGGTGGAGATATAGAAGTACTAAAAATAGAGGATGGATTAGTCTATGTTAAGATGCTAGGTGCTTGTGACGGTTGTATCGCATTAGATATAACTTTGAAACAAGGAATCGAAAGAATGTTACTTGAGAACATTCCAGGCATCATTGGTGTAGTTAACGTCTAAGAGGAGGAAAATTATGAGAAAAGTCGGGTTTGTTATTGATTCAACATTTACATTTAAAACTAAAGACATATCAGTAGTTCCGTTAAAAGTTATTATTGATGATGCCGAACATGTGGAAGGCCAGATCAGTAACGATCTTGTGGTTGATGCATTAAAAAACAATAGAGATTTAAAAACTAGTCAACCAACCCCAAACTCATTTGTAGAAGCTTATGAGCATCAGCTATCACTTGGTTATGAACATGTTATTTGTTTAACAATTTCATCAACATTAAGTGGAACGATTAATGGTGCTAATGTTGCGAAAGATATTGTTGATAACGAAAAAATTACTGTTATTGATACACAGTCTGCAAGTGTTGGAGCAACAGCTGTTTTAGAAAATGCTTTAGCATATGCTGAAACTGGAAAAAGCGTTGAAGAAGTAATTGCTTATATTAATGAATCAGTTAAAAAGGGTTCAGTTATCTTTAGTGTTGATAACTTGAGCACTTTAGTTAAAAATGGTCGTTTAAGTAAAGTATCAGCTTTTATTGGGGGACTACTAAGAGTTAAACCTATTCTTAGATTTAAAGAAGGTGTCTTAACTGTTGAAAGTAAAGCTAGAGGTATTCTAGGTGTATTCAAATACATTACTGCTCAAGTAGCAGAGATGGTTGAAAAACATGATGTAGTTGTAAGAATTACTTATGTTGATAACTTAGCATATGCGGAAGAAATGGAAAAATCAATTTTGGATTTAAATAATGACAAGATTGATGTTCAAGTTCGAGGTATAGTAAGTACTGTAATGGCAGCTCATATCGGCTTAGGTGGTATGGGGATTTACTTAGGAGTTAAATAATTCAAATAAGGACTAGTTAATTTGATTGACTAGTTTTTTTATGCATAAATATGGTATTTAGTTGTAAATAGTTATCAAAATAGCATTACTAAATGTCATAAACTAAAATTATTGTATATTTAGTCATAAATATTATTATCTTTTCATCACATATGATTGACCTTGTTGAACTTGTTTGTACTAAAGTAGGTTACCTAAAAGAGGGTGTTCTAGTTTCAGAGTATAATATGGATGAATCAGGTATTTTAAAGTTAAGAAATGATTTAAAATAAGACTTCAATAATCATTATTAGTGATTAGCAAAGAAAATATAAAAATATAAAACCTCAAAATATTATATACATATAATTATGATATAATATTAATGAGGTTTTTATTATGAAAAAGAACAATATTATAAAATGTAAAGTCGTTGGCTTTCAAGAATACGGAATGTTTGTTAGTTGTGGGGAATATGATGGATTAGTACACATTTCTGAAATATCTGATCAATATATTAATAATATTGAGCAGATTTTTAAGCTTGAAGATGAAGTAGACTTATTAATATTAAGTGTTTATGAAGAAGATAGGCGTCTTAAGTTAAGTTATAAAGCTTGTCATGAAGTAAATAAAAGAATTATTAATAATGTACCCATTAAGATTGGTTTTCATTCCTTAAATCAAATGTTACCAAAATGGGTGGAATTAAAGAAAAAGGAAAATGATGATTTATGATTATTAAAACAAACGATGCTAATGAAACTATTTTATTAGGTGAAAAATTAGGTAAAGCATTAATCAATAGACATGCTGTAATATTACTTGATGGGGACTTAGCAGCTGGTAAAACTACTTTTACTAAAGGTATTGCTAAAGGGTTAGGAGTTAATAGTATTATTAAAAGTCCAACCTTTACCATTATGAGGCAATATGAAGGTTTAAATAATAACCTTTATCATTTAGATTTATATCGTTTAGACGATATGGGGATGGACTTTGATTTAGAAGAATATGTGGATGATTTAAATAGCGTTGTTGTTATTGAATGGCCATATCAAGTAGAAGAGTTATTGCCGAGTGAATTTATTAAAATTCACATTTCAAGAATAAGTGATGAAGAAAGAAAGTTTGAAATTAGTTACTTAGGTAACTATGGTGAGGTTTTAGAAAAGTTATGAAAGAATTAATAATAGATACATCATCTAATTTACTATATGTAGGTTTGATTGATGGTAAAAAAACAGACTATATAACTAGAGTAGGTAAAAATGATAATGCAGCTTACTTAGTTGATCATGTTGATCAACTACTTAAGAAAAACAATTTAACAATTAATGATTTAGATACAATCATTGTTGGTGTAGGTCCTGGATCATATACTGGTGCCAGAGTAGGTGTTGTTGTTGCTAAAACACTAGCCTATTCAAAAAACATTAAATTGAAACAAATTAGTAGTTTAAATTTATTATCAAGTGGATATAGTGGTAATGTTGTTGCAGCAATCGATGCAAGAAGAAAACACTACTTCATAGGAACATTTAATAACGGTAAAGTTATTAAAGGTGATTCATATGAATTAGTAGAAGATATTAATAATTTAACAATTTTAGATGAAACAACAATTAAAGTTGATTTGTCCGTTGTAAGTTTAGAAGCTACATTAGTAGATGACGTATTTGGGTTAGAACCAAATTATTTAAGAAAAACTGAAGCGGAAACAAATTATGATAAGAAAAATGACAACTGATGATATTTATCAAGTTCAAAACTTAGAAGAAAAAATCTTTGGACAATCATTGGGCGTTAATTTTTTTTATGATGAATTAACGATTAACCCGTTTGCCCATTATTATGTTTTAATTGAAGAAAACATGATAATCGGTTATATCGGATATCGAGCATACGATAGTAATGCTGAAGTTTTAAACTTTTTGATTGATGAAAAGTATCAATCAATTGGTTTTGGCACTAGTTTGTTTAGTGATTCACTAAAAGAATTAAGTGATTTTGAGATTACATCATTATCACTAGAAGTAAGAAGAAGTAATACTAAAGCGATTAATTTTTACACTAAAATGGGTTTTAAATACTCTCATGTAAGAACAAACTATTATGGTGATGAAGATGCTTTAGTAT
>DATFIG010000076.1:0-13641 GCA_035270345.1 Haploplasma sp. | reverse complement strand
CCCTTATGTAACTAGTGGTGTTAAAGTAAATGTTCCTAAAAATAACTTTGGTAATAAACGTCCATCAAATAAAAATTATAATAATAGTAAATCAAAAAGTAGTAAAAAACGTAATAGCTATAATTCAAAATCAAGAAAATCAAGTCGATAAAGAACTGTAATGGTTCTTTATTTTTTTATATTAAACCCACAGTTACAATTATTTAGATAGGGTATAAATATGATATAATAATATAAGAAAACAATCTTAATTTATAAAGAGGTGAATTTGAGTTAATCTCAATAATAATATGGAACATACAAAAAGAATAGAAGAACTTACTAACATAATTAATGAAGCAAATTACAATTATCATACATTAGATAATCCTACTATTAGTGATTATGAATATGATAAATTGCTAAATGAGTTAATTAAGTTAGAAGAACAATATCCAAATAATAAACTACCTAATTCACCAACTCAAAAAATTGGTGGAGTTATTTTAGATAACTTTAAAAAAGTTATCCACTCAGTACCAATGATGTCATTATCAAATGCATTTAATGAAACTGATTTAGTTATTTTTTATAATAGAATAAGTAAAATTATTGAAAACCCAATTTTAGTAAGTGAACTGAAGATTGATGGTTTAGCAGTGAGTTTAAAATATGTTGACGGTCTATTTGTTAGTGCAGCAACAAGAGGTAATGGGATTGAAGGTGAAGATATAACATCAAATGTTAAAACGATTAAATCACTACCTTTAAAATTACCACAACCATTAACAATTGAAGTTCGTGGTGAAATCTTTATGCCACAAAATAGTTTCCACAAACTTAATGAAGAAAGAATGGCAAATGAAGAACCATTATTTGCTAATCCAAGAAATGCTGCAGCAGGAACTATTAGACAACTAGACAGTAGTGTTGTTGCAAGTAGAAACTTAGATATCTTTGTTTATACATTAGTAGATCCTTTAAATCATGTTAATAAACAAAGCGAAGTATTAGGGTTCTTATCTAAATTACAGTTTAAAGTAAATAAAGAGTATCACTTAAATAGTTCAATTGATGATTTGTTAAACAATATTAAACATTACGATTTAATAAGAAAAAACTTACCTTATGATACTGATGGTGTTGTTGTTAAAGTTGATGATATTAACTTACATGAACTTATTGGATATACTGCAAAAAGTCCTCGTTGGGCGATTGCTTATAAGTTTGCACCAGAGGAAGTTATTACCAAATTAAATGATATTACTTTTCAAGTAGGAAGAACTGGTGTTATAACACCGGTTGCAGAACTAGAACCAGTCTTGGTATCAGGTAGTGTAGTTGCAAGAGCAACACTTCATAATGAAGATTTTATTAATGATCGTGATATTAGAATTAATGATTATGTTTATTTAAGAAAAGCTGGAGAAATTATACCAGAAGTTATTAAAGTAGATTTAAGTAAACGTAATAATCAAACTGAATTTTTAATGATTACAAACTGTCCAGTTTGTAATAGTGTATTAGTAAGAAAAGAAAATGAAGCTGATCACTATTGTTTAAATGAAGCTTGTCCTGCAAGAAACATTAATGCTTTAATTCACTTTGCATCAAGAGTTGCAATGGATATTGATGGTTTAGGACAAAGAGTAGTAGAAACATTAAATAGTTTAGGATATTTAAATAAAATATCTGATATTTATAAATTAGAACAATACTATGATGAACTAATTACGATTGAAGGTTTCGGTAATAAGAGTATTGATAAACTAATTAAAGGTATTAATAAGAGTAAAGAAAATAAAGCTGATAAGTTATTGTTTGCTTTAGGTATTAAAAATGTTGGTGCTAAAGTAGCAACACTTTTACTAAATCACTTTGGTAACTTAGAAAACTTATTTACGGCAACAATTGAAGAAATGGAACAAATTGATGAAATTGGTAATGTAATTGCTTCATCAGTTTATGAGTACTTTAATAATGAAAGTAATTTAGAAATTATTAAAGAACTAAAGGAATTAGGTTTAAATTTAGAATACGAAAAAGTATTAGTTATCGAACATATCTTTAATAAAAAAGTAATTGTACTAACAGGTACTTTAACTAATTATTCTAGAAATGAAATGAAAGCTTTATTAGAAGAACGTGGTGCTAAAGTAACAGGATCAGTTTCTAAGAAAACTGATTATGTTTTAGCAGGTGAAGATGCGGGTTCTAAATTAGATAAAGCAAATGAATTAAATATTAAAGTATTAAGTGAAACAGAAATCATGGAGATGTTATAATGACAAAAGATTTTATTAAAGTAGCAGGAGCAAGAGAAAACAATTTAAAAAACATTGATATTACTATTCCTAAAAACCAGTTTGTTGTTATGACAGGTTTATCAGGTTCTGGTAAGACATCATTAGCATTTGATACGTTATATCAAGAAGGTCAAAGAAGATATATGGAATCATTAAATGCCTATGCTAGACAATTCTTAGGTAACTTCGAAAAACCAGATGTTGATTCAATTGAAGGTTTAAGTCCGGCAATTAGTATTGACCAGAAGACAACTTCAAACAACCCACGTTCAACGGTAGGGACTGTAACTGAAGTTTATGATTACTTAAGACTAATTTATGCAAGAATAGGTAAACCATATTGTCCTGGTTCAACTGAACCAGTTGTTAAATATTCAATTGAAGCAATGACAATTGAAGTTTTAAAAGAAAAAGAAGGTGCAAGACTTTATGTTATGGCACCGATAATAGAAAATGATAAAGTCGATAAAAAGATATTTAAACAATGGATTAAAGATGGTTTTGCTAGAGTTTATATTGATGGTGAAATTTATTTATTAGAAGATGAAATTGAGATTGATTATAAAAAGAAACATAATGTCTTTTTAGTAGTTGATCGTTTAGTTAATAAAGATGGTATTAGAAGTCGTACTTATGATGCTTTAGAGTTAGCTAGTCGTCTAACAAATGGTAAAGTATTAATTTGGGTTGATGAAGAAAGATTTTTAAACTTCAATCAACGTTATATATGTGAAAACAGTGATTTTGAAATACCAGAATTAGAACCACGTTTATTTTCATTCAATACACCGCTAGGAGCTTGTCCTGTTTGTCGTGGGATTGGTTCTAATATGAAAATATCTGAAAAGTTAGTTATTGATTCATCAAAATCAATTCGTGATGGAGGAATTATTCCTTATAGAAACAATGATGAAGATTCAATTAACATGTTAACTTTAGAAATTGTGTGTAACTTTTATAAAATTGATATTGATGCACCTATTAAAGATTTAAGTAAAAAAGAATTAGATATCATATTATATGGTTCAAAGGATAAAATTAAGTTTGAAATTACTTCTTCAAGTGGGCGTGTTCATATTAAGAATGATTACTTTGAAGGTGTTATTGTTAGTTTAGAAAGAAGACACTTAGAAACAACTAGTGAGTGGGTTCGTACATGGATTGAAGGATTTATGAATGAATCAGTTTGTTACCGTTGTAACGGTGCTCGTTTAAACGATGCAGCACTATCAGTTAAAATTGGTAATCTAAACATTTATGAAATGACATTACTACCAATTAATGAAATGTTAGATTTCATCAAAGCGTTAGAATTAAATACTGAAGAAAAACAAATATCCAAATTAGCAATTGAAGAAATTGTTAACCGTCTAACTTTCTTATCAGATGTTGGATTAACATATTTAACACTAGCAAGAAGTGCTGGAACTTTATCTGGTGGTGAAGCACAGCGTATTAGACTTGCTACTCAAATAGGTTCTAAACTAACGGGAGTTATGTATGTCTTAGATGAGCCATCAATTGGACTTCATCAAAAAGATAATGATCGCTTAATTGATACATTAAAGAAAATGCGTGATTTAGGAAATACACTAATAGTAGTTGAGCATGATCATGATACGATGCTTGCTGCTGATTACTTAATTGATATTGGACCCAAAGCAGGTGTTGATGGTGGATATGTTGTTGCGGCAGGTACACCACAAGAAGTAATGGACAATCCAAATAGTTTAACAGGTCAATACCTATCTAATAAGTTAAGGATTGAAACACCAAAAGTTAGAAGAGAAGGCATTGGTCAAACAATTGATATTAAAGGTGCTAGAGCAAACAACTTAAAAAACATTGATGTTTCATTTCCACTGGGAGAACTTGTTGTAGTTTCTGGTGTAAGTGGTAGTGGTAAATCAAGTTTAGTAAATGAAATATTATTAAAAGGTTTATTGAATAAATATTATAAAAATAAAGACCAACCAGGGGATCATGACTCAATTGATGATCACAATATGATTGAAAAGGTAGTTGAAATATCACAAAGTCCAATTGGTAGAACACCAAGAAGTAATCCAGCGACATATACTGGCGTATTTGATGATATTAGAGATTTATATGCAAGAACTAATGAAGCTCAAGCAAGAGGATACAAAAAAGGACGTTTCTCATTTAACGTACGTGGTGGTCGTTGTGAAGCTTGTAACGGTGATGGAGTTAAAAAGATTTCAATGCACTTCTTACCAGATGTATTTGTTCCTTGTGAAGTATGTCAAGGCCAAAGATATAACTATGAAACACTACAAGTTAAGTTTAGAGGAGCAAGTATTGCTGATGTATTAAACATGACTGTTTTAGAAGCGATGAACTTTTTTGAGAATCATCCAAAGATTCACCATAAGTTAAAAGTGTTAGTAGATGTTGGTTTAGATTATATTAGATTGGGACAATCTGCACCGAGTTTATCGGGTGGTGAAGCTCAAAGAGTTAAATTGGCTAGTGAGTTATATAAGTCAATTACTTCAAAAACAATCTTTATCTTAGATGAACCAACAACTGGATTACATACAGACGATGTTAAGAGATTATTAAAAGTATTTAACAAAATAGTTGATGAAGGTGCTACAATGGTTATTATTGAACATAACTTAGACGTTATCAAAAGTGCTGACTATGTAATTGATTTAGGTTTAGAAGGTGGAAATAAAGGTGGTTATATTGTAGCTACTGGTACACCAGAAGATATTGCAAAAAACAAAGATAGTTACACAGGCCAGTACTTAAAGAAAGTCTTAAAAGGGGGCGTTTAACTAATGAGTGAAAGAAAGAAAGATTCTAATGTTGTTAAATTAGGATTCTTTCTAAGTTTTAACTTAGGGTTTCATATTTTATTTTCAATTATTTTGAATTTTATTATTACGGTTGTACTAATTGGACTATTTGATGCAATTAAGTTTCCGATCTTTAATTTCAAATTTATGGGATTAATTATGTTCGTAGTTATTGCAACACTACTAGAAGTAACCGTATTAATATTTATCGTGAGGCACTTAATAAAATTAGTAATTAAATCATTTGGTTTAATGCTATTTGTCGTACAAGGAGTAATCTTTTACTTAACGACATTATTAGTTGTCGATTTGAGTTTTCAGGCTGTTGTCTTTGTTAAAATAGTAGTTTTTACAATTGCATTTTTAATTTTAAAAATTATTGCGATTATTATAATTCAAAGATACAAAGTCAAATATAAGGAGTAAGTCATGGAAGAAATAACAAAAAAACAAAAATTGTTTAACTGGATGAAGAAAAACAAAAATGATTTAATTATTTATTTTGGTTTTTTAGGAATTTTAATGTTATTAATTATTTTAGCAGTAGTTCCTCAGTATGGTAAATTACTAAATCCTAATAAAGATGGATTTACAAGTGCTTATAATCCAATAGCAATCAATATCTTTGGTGGTATTGCTTGGTATGCAATCTTTATACTAGCAGGTATTATAATGGCTGCTATAATGGCATTTATGGAATTTAAGCGTATGGGATGGGATACCGAAGATCTTTTAGATGGTCTATTAATAATTGTTCCATTATCAATCGTTGGAGCAAGAATATATTATGTACTATTTGCACCAAACACATCATTTTCTGAAATATTTAATATCAGAGATGGTGGGCTTGCAATTCACGGGGCAATTATTGTTGCTGCGATAAGTGTTTATATCTTTGCTAAGAAAAAGAAATTAAGTTTATTTGTACTAGTTGATATGCTAGCAATAGGTTTCTTAATGGGACAAATTACTGGACGTTGGGGTAACTTCATGAATGCTGAAGCTCATGGACCAGCGGTAAACAGCGGATTTTTAAATGCTATTTTGCCTAACTTCATTAAGTTTCAAATGCAGTTTGGTGATTCAGGTTCAACTGGTTCAATTGGGACTATTTTCCAACCAACCTTCTTATATGAAAGTCTTTGGAACTTAATAGGTTTATCAGTTTTATTTGTCGTTAGAAGAAAACGTATTTTAAAAACAGGAGATATTTTAGGTATCTACTTAATTTGGTATGGTGTTGGACGTGGATATATTGAAACATTACGACTAGATCAATTACTTTTAGGAGCAATTCCGTTTAATGTATTAATGTCATTAATATTTATTGGACTAGGTGTTGTATACTTAATTTTAAAACGCGTTTATATTAAAGAAGAACCTTATTATGCAGATTTGGCTGTTCATGAAGGTAAGTTTTTCAATGATCCAAATGCATATAAAAGAGATAAAAGCGAAAAACAAAGAAAAAAACGTTATACTGAACCAGTAATTGAAGAAGTAAGTGATGAGGAAATTATTGCTGAATTGAATCGATTAAATATGGGTAATGATGAAGAACTTGATAATTTAGATGATTTAATTAGTGAGGACAATGATAACGATGATCAAAGCGATTTTATTTGATTTAGATGGAACTTTAATTGATTCACCTAAATTAATTATGAAATCATTCGAAGAATCATTGTTAGAACATAATAACTATCAACCAACTGAATTAGAGATGACAAGTATATTAGGTTCAACTCTAACATTAGCGTTTAATAAGTATGCTAATGATGAAGATCATCTAAAAAGATTGATTAATACTTTTATTAAAATTAGTAATGAAAATAATTTAATAATGCTTAATCCATATAAAAATGCAAGTAATGTTATACAATACTTACGGGACGAAAAATATTTAGTTGGAATTGTTACTTCAAATAACAAACAAAATGTTTTATCGATTTTGAAAAATCACGATATGGATCATTTGTTTGATTGTATTATTACAAATGAAGATAGTAAAATTCATAAACCAAATGCTGAACCAATAAGATTAGCTTTAAATAAATTAGGTGTTTTACCGAATGAGGCTATATATATTGGCGATCATGAGAATGATATTATTGCTGGAAATAATGCAAAGACTAAGACAGGATTAATGGGTTATAGTCATCGCTTAAATCAAGCAAAAGAACAAAAACCGACTTATATCTTTACGGATCTCAATCATATAAAAGAAATATTTTAACGAAAGAGGGATCATTATGTTATATGATGTTTTAATAATCGGAGCAGGTCCAGCAGGAATGACAGCTGGTATTTATGCAAAAAGGGCTAATTTAAAAGTAGCAATGTTTGAAAAGTATGTACCAGGTGGACAAATTGTAAATACTGCTGAAATTGAAAACTACACTGGTTTCCAAAAAACAACAGGATATCAATTAGCAACTGAAATGTTAAACCATTCAGAGTCAATTGGTGTTGAGTTAATCTATGATGAAGTTACTGAAGTAATTGATGAAGGAAGTATTAAAAAATTAATTACTCCAACAACTACTTATGAAGCAAAAGTTGTTATTTTAGCAACTGGTACAGTACCTAGAAGACTTGGTGTTGAAAACGAAGAGATGTTTGCTAGTAACGGAATTAGCTGGTGTGCAATTTGTGATGGACCAATGTATAAAGGTGATGATGTAATTGTTGTTGGTGGTGGAAATAGTGCTGTAGAAGAAGCTTCTTACTTAGCAACTATTACTAACAAAGTAACTGTAATCCAAAACTTAGATAAATTAACAAGCGATAAAAAAGCTCAAGATATCTTAACTGCAAAAGAAAATGTTGACTTTAGATTTAGTGCTCAAGTTAATAAATTCTTAAAAAATGACGATAATAGTTTAAAAGGTATTGAAATTACTAATGCTGAAGGTAACAAAGAAGAAATTTATGCAAAAGGTGTATTTGAATACGTTGGTTTAATTCCAGTAACTACAATGGTAAGTAATTTAGGTATTACTGATTCATATGGTTATGTTAAAGCAAATGAAAAGATGGAAACAGCTGTTCCAGGAATTTTCAGTGCTGGAGATGTTAACGTGAAACAAATACGTCAAGTTGTTACTGCAACTGCTGATGGAGCAATTGCTGTACAAAATGCATTAAAATATTTAGAAACTTGGAAATAAAATGTCTTTCGCAAAAACCGTTAAAAACGAATTGATAACTATACCAGTAAATAAGGATGAGATGATGGCAGAGTTTTCTGCCTTCCTTAATTTAGGGTGTGAATTTCATATTGAGAATAGTAAGAGAATGATTGATTTTATTACTAAAAGCCCAACCGTTACCAAACGGTTTTTGTTGCTTAGTAAGACATTATATGAATCTGAAACGGTTCTTTTAACAAAAGAACAACAAAAGTTTTCAAAACGTCCACTAGTTATTTTAAGATTAACTACTAATGTGGAAAAAATATTAATAGAACATGATTATTTAAACGAGCCAATTGAAAATGCTCGCTTAATTACTCAAAGTGACACTGCAAAAATTGCATTTTTAAGAGCTGCGTTTTTAGTAGCTGGTTCGGTAAATCACCCAAAGACTGCCCAATATCATTTAGAAATATTTGCTAATAATAAAGATGAGATAATTTTTATACAATCAATAATTAATCATTTCAATTTAAATGCTAGAATTACTAAAAGAAGAAATGGTTATATTGTATATTTGAAAAATGCGGAATCAATTAGTGACTTTATGCAACTAGTTGGTGCTCAAAATGCAGTTTTCCAATATGAAGATATTAGAATTAAAAGAGATTTTAATAACTCAATCAATAGAATTATTAATGTCGAATTAGCAAATGAAAAGAAAACAGTTATTGCATCACAAGATCAAGTTAGAGATATAAAATTTATAAAAAGATATTTCATGGGTAAAGAAATCGATGATAAAACAAGACAAGCGATGGATTTAAGACTTAAATATCCTGAATCAAATCTAAGAGAACTATGTGAACAGTTTTATGAGGAGTATGGTGAAACTATTAGTCGTTCTGGTTTAAATCATCGATTAAATAAAATCAAATCTATAGCAGAAAAATTAAGAGCAGATATAAAATCTTAACAAAAAGTTTTAAAAGGGACATTATTGCTTTTTGTCCTTGAAATTTTAGTCTATTTTAAGTATAATTTAGTAGATAGGAAGTGAAATCATGAGAGATAATAACGCAAAGGCACCAAAGGTAAGAAGTGGTGACAACATAAATCCTGTATTAGGTAGTATTATTAAAATATCTGCAATCGTGGTTATTGCGGCATTAATTGTTTTAATAACATTAGTAACAATCAAATTAATTCAAAATAAACAAGAACCAAAACCGATTTTCGATGATGAAATTAGACTTGAAATCTCATCTAAAGAATTTCAAGAGATTACTTCTCCAAATGTAAATTTAGAGAATTTACCTCCAAGAATTAAGAGTGTAATTGAGGCTCATCAAAATGAGTATTCAGATCAACCGGTTATGATTTACTTTTACTTCTATTATAGTGCTGATAGAAAAGAGCTATTAAAAGATAAAAAAGACGAAATTAAAGCTATTAATGCTTTACCAGAAGGAGCATTATTATTTATTGTTGATTTATCTGAACAACCAGGTGAAGAAGAAACTGGTATTGTTGATGTATTAAAAAATGATAAACGTTTAAATACTGGAGTTATTGAATTTAATACAATATTAACTGCGCAAGATTCAACGAAAAAAGGACTAGTTAAGAGATATACTACAATTCTTTTACCGTTTAACTTTGAAGAAGTAGCGGGTGGGAAACCATTTTCACGTCCTGCAAATGACAGACGTGGTGAGAAAGAAAACACAGTTATCAAAATGTTAAATAGTAGTACCAACTAAACAATAAAAACAAATTAAAGGGCTTTTTGCCCTTTTATCTTTAATAGAGGAGGTTTAATATTATGGATGAACAAATTTTATTAGAAGTAAAACAAACAGTTAAGGTTAGTGATAAACAAATATTAACTGTATTGTCACTATTAGATGAAGGTAATACAATACCTTTTATTGCTAGATACCGTAAAGAGCAAACTGGTGGATTAGATGAAGAAGAGATTAATGCAATTTATCAATCTTGGAGTTATGCAAAAAACTTACTACAAAGAAAAGAAGATGTTATTAGATTAATTGATGAACGTGGTATGTTGACTGAAGAGTTAAAAGCTGACATCATTAAAGCAACTAAACTTGTTGAAGTTGAAGACTTATACCGTCCATACCGTGAAAAACGTAAAACAAGAGCTACTGACGCAGTTGCTAAAGGGTTAGAACCATTCGCTAAATGGATGTTAACTTATCCTAAAACAAGCGTTTTAGAAGAGGCTAATAAATATCTAAATGATAATGTTGAAACTGTTGAAGATGCAATTGCAGGTGCTAAAGATATTATTGCTGAAATTGTTAGTGATAATGCTCAGTACCGTAAGGCATTAAGATTCTTAATGTTTGATGAAGGATTATTAGAAACATCATTAAGAAAGAATGCAGTTGATGAAAAATCAACTTACAAAATTTATTATGAACATAGTGAACCTGTAAGTAAAATGCCACCACATCGTACTTTAGCAGTAAATCGTGGGGAAAAAGAAAAAATATTAAATGTTAAAATTAATATTAATGATGATCGTTTAGTTCATTATTTAAATACTAGATTTATTGAATCAGAAGAAAGTACTGCAACTGTTTATATTAAAGAAGCTATCGCTGATGGATATAAGCGTTTAATTTTCCCAAGTTTAGAAAGAGAAATTAGAGCTGAGTTAACAGAGAAAGCTGAAGAACAAGCGATTGATGTGTTTGCTTTAAACTTACAAAAACTATTATTACAACCACCAATGCGTGGTATGACGGTTTTAGGAGTAGACCCTGCATTTAGAACAGGATGTAAATTAACTGTTGTTGATGCTCAAGGTATGCCTTTAGATCGTGGAGTTATATTCCCGCACGAAAGTTATGTTGGTGCAAGAGTTGATGAGAAAAAAATCATTGAATCACAACAAACAATTATTAAAATGATTAATAAATTTAAAGTTGACTTAATCGCGATTGGTAATGGTACTGCATCTCGTGAAACTGAAAAGTTTATTGCTGATTTAATTGCTTCAACTAAATTAGACGTTAAATATGTCATTGTTAACGAAGCTGGTGCTTCAGTATATTCTGCATCTGATTTAGCAAGAGAAGAATTCCCTGATCTTTCTGTTGAAGAAAGAAGTGCTGCTTCTATTGCTAGAAGACTACAAGATCCATTAAGTGAATTAGTTAAGATTGATCCTAAATCAATTGGAGTAGGACAATACCAACATGACGTAGCTCCTAAGAAGTTAAATGATAGTTTAAACTTCATTGTTACTCAAGCTGTGAACCAAGTTGGTGTTGACATTAATACAGCTTCTAAAGCACTATTAATGTATGTTTCAGGTCTAACTAAGACAAGTGCTAATAATATTGTTGAATATCGTAATAAAGCAGGTAAATTCTTAAATCGTACACAATTAAAAGATGTACCACGTTTAGGTGCGAAAGCATTTGAACAAGCAGCAGGTTTCTTAAGAATTCCAGATAGTAAAGAATCTTTAGACCATACTGCAGTTCACCCTGAGAGTTACAGTGTTGCTAAAAAAATTATGAAGAAATATAAGATTGATGGTTCAATGTTTGGTAAAGATGAAGTAAAAGCAATCGTTGAAACAATTAATCATGATGAAGTAATGAAAGAATTAAATGTGGATAAGTATACATTAGAAGATATCTTAGATGCATTTGTTGCACCAATGCGAGACCCTCGTGATGAGTTTGAACAACCAATCTTAAAATCAGATGTTTTAGAGATAGAAGATCTATTAGTAGGAATGGAACTAGAAGGTACAGTAAGAAACGTTGTTGATTTTGGTGCTTTCGTTGACGTTGGTTTAAAAGAAGATGGATTAGTTCATATTTCTAAAATAGCTAAATCATTTATTAAACATCCAAGTGATGTTTTAAATGTTGGTGATATTGTTAAGGTTTATGTCTTAAATGTTGATCTTCAACGTGGAAAAGTTGGATTAACAATGATTAAAGATTAATAATGCAAAAAATATTGACAAATATCTAAAAATAAGGTACACTATAAAGGCGTGGAAATATCCACGCCTTAATTAAATGGAGCAGTACTCAAGCGGCTGAAGAGGCGCCCCTGCTAAGGGCGTAGACCGGTTAAACGGTGCGAGGGTTCAAATCTCTCCTGCTCCGCCATTTAATTTTTAAGGCCCGTTGGAGAAACGGTTAACTCACATGCCTTTCACGCATGCATTCACGGGTTCGAATCCCGTACGGGTCACCAATACAAAATAATTCAAAGTCTATCATTTGATAGGCTTTTTTGTTTTACTTATTTTGATTAACATTTTAAAAGTTAAAGATTCTTTTTAAAAACATATTTTAACTTGTTTTTAAACATGAATATCATTATTACCCATAATCGTTACAAAATAATAAAATATCGTAAAATAAATTTTCTTTATGATAAATTTAAGTAACAAGGGAGTGATTTCTATGACAGTAGGTCAAAATATTAAAAGAATTAGAACAGAAAAAAACTTAACTCAAACACAACTTTCTACAAGAATGGGGTATTTATCCAATTAAGTATTATCTAAATTAGAGAATGATCATATGGCTCCGACAATTACACATTTAAGAAGATTGTCAATTGCTTTAAAAGTATCTCAAGCTTTAATTATGGATGTTGATGGTGTGTATGAAGAGGAAGAAGAAACAAAAACACCAGTAGTAACTAATGATGTTACTAAAAATGAAACTGTCAAACCAGTTGAGACTAAACAACAAAGCGTTGTTAAACCGGTAGAGCAAAAAAAGGATGTTGTAAATAAACCAGTTGATGAAACGATTGAACATAATAGGGAATATCAATTCAAACAAAAGTTTACCAATGAAGATGAAGTAAATGCAACAGTATTTAAATTTAGAATTAAGGAACAACCTTTCTATCATAATATATTCTTAACTATTATTTCATTTATCTTAATCTTGTCACCTTTATTAGTGTTCAAGTTTGAAAGTAGTAAAGATATGTTATATATGTTAATTGCATCTACAGCATCAATCTTAGTATTGTTAGGTTCATTACTAATTGAACATAAGAAAAAGAAAGAAATCAACATTATTGTTGAATCGTTAGAAGAAGAGATTTATGAAACTAAGTTAACAACTAAAAAACTTAGTATGCTTAAATTATTGAGTGTAATCTTATCATTAGGCTTTGTTGTAACTGCTTATTATTATTTTAGAAATATTGAAGTATTATTAACAGATGATATCATTAAATATTTCTTAATTGGGATCTTAAGTTTATCTATACTTGTTAAACTTTTAAGTTCATTATTCTTAACAACTAAAACAAGAATTAAATCAATTAATTCAAATAGTATTTCATTAGTAATTATGTTTATTATCGATGTGATCGTATTAGTTG
>DATFIG010000075.1:0-2567 GCA_035270345.1 Haploplasma sp. | reverse complement strand
ACTATCAATTTGTGGCATAAAATCCCTCCTATTGAAACTTTGTATTTCGATTTATTTTATCAAATATATATTATTTAAACAACGGATTAACAATTTAACTATAAATTGGCAATATTATCCAATATATAAGTCGTTCTACCTTGATAATTGTTCTTTTTAACTAAAAATATCGATAACTTATCATTAAACATTTCTTTAAATTTTTCAACAGCATTTGAAAATACTGTTATATCTAAATCGTTTAAACCATCAGTAATAGTTATAAAATACATTAATGAACCATTTTTAGATGTATATTCTTTAATATTTGAAATAAAACCAATTAAAGAACTAACTTCCTTATTTGGATCAAGATCACTAACTTTAAGATATCTAGCTTGGTTAGGATTAAGATTATCAATTAAAGTAATTAAGTCATACTTTAAGTTGAATCCTAAAGATAGTTTCTCATTAATCATATTATCATTAAATGAATAGTCTTCTTCTTCAGCAATCTTAAAATCTTTAATGTATTTTTCATAACCAATATTTGATAAATCACTATTACTTATTAAAGTCTTTCTATTTAGTTTAATAAAATCTAATGCTCCAGCATAAATTAGATTATTAAATTGGACTTGACTAACTAAATCAGCCATACGTTCTTTAACTTCCATAAAAGTATCAAAACTCTTTGTTTCTCTTACTTTCAATATTTCCTCAGTAACTTTTAAACCAAAACCTTTAATACTCGTTAGCGGCATTATAATAGCATTATTAACCACTTCATACTTATTCGTACTATAGTTTAAGTGTGGTGGTAAAACAACAATATTGTTATTAAGAGCCTCTTTTATATATGAACTTGTTTGTGAAACATTACCAATTACATGATTTAGCAATACCTTAACAAAGTCAGTATAATAATTAGCTTTAAAATATGCCATTTGATATGAAACTAAACCATATGAAACACTATGACTCTTATTAAATCCATAATCAGCAAATCTAACAATGTAATCATAAATTTCATTAGCAAGTTCTAAACTATACCCTTGTTTCAAACTTCCTTTAACAAACTTAGTACGTTCGCTTTCTAAAATCTTTAAATCTTTCTTTGATACACCGACTCTTAACATATCGGCATCAAACAAGTTATAACCAGCAAAAACTCGTGCTATTTCCATTATTTGTTCCTGATAGATAATAATTCCATATGTTTCTTTTAAAACCGGTTCTAAGTCTTTATGTAAGTAATTAAACTTCTTCCCATTACGTCTTTCAATATACTCATCAATATTTTCCATTGGTCCTGGACGATAAAGTGCTAAAGTAGCTACAATGTCATTAAAACTATTTGGTTTTAGTTTTCTTAAAACGTTTCTCATTCCATCAGACTCTAATTGGAATAATCCACTAGTGTCTGCTTTTGATAGTAAATCAAAAGTTTTATTATCATTTAAATTAATATTATTAATATCAATATTAATGTTTTTATTTCTTAACTCTAAAATAATATCATCAATAATTGTTAAGTTTCTAATTCCTAAAAAATCAATTTTATTTAAACCAAGCGCCTCTAATGTTGCTGCATCAAATTGAGCTTGATTAAAACTATAAGCCCCTTGTTGCATCGGAATATATTTAGTTAAATCTTCATTACTTAAAATAATACCGGCAGCATGAGTACCAGTTTGTCGGTACAATCCTTCAATCTTTTTAGATGTATTTAAAACAGCCATTGATTCATAGTCAGTTTCATCAACATTATTAGATAAAATACTCTTAATTATTCCTTCTAAACGACCACTTGGAACTTCTAAGACTCTTGCTACATCACGTATTGATGATCTCTCAGCAAAACTTGAGTATGTTGTAATTGAACAAATATGGTTATTGCCATATTTTTCTTTAACATAGTTAATAACTTGTTCTCTTTTATTATCTGGAAAGTCAATATCAATATCCGGCATTGACATTCTTGCAGGGTTTAAAAATCTTTCAAACATTAAACCATATTTAATTGGATCAATATTAGTAATACCTAAACAATAAGAAACTAAAGAACCGGCAGCTGAACCACGACCAGGACCAACTAAAATTTTATTATCTTTAGCATACTTAATAAAGTCATAAACTACTAAAAAATAGTTTTCAAAACTCATGTTAGTTATAATATCTAACTCATGTTCTAATCTTTTAATATAATTAGTATCGTCTTTAATTTTAGTTAGTTGTAGTCTTCTTTTTAGACCAACACGCGCTAATGATTTTAAATAGTCTTTACCATTAATATTTTCAGGAGTTTCATAAATAGGTAAATTAAACTTTGGAATTGTTAATTCAAAATTAATACTATTTAAAAAGAATTGTAAATCTTTTTCAACATTAGAATAATCTTTATATAAGTTATTAATTTCATTTAAACTTAACATTTTAAAATTAGCGTCTTCTAATATTTCATTTTTGTTGTTTTCAATCTTTAAAAGTGTTTCTAAAACACTTTTATCTTCATCATGCAAATATGAAGTTTGATGAATTGGTAATGTTTTAATATTATTATTAATAGCTAGTTTATTAATTAATTT
>DATFIG010000074.1:0-14576 GCA_035270345.1 Haploplasma sp. | reverse complement strand
AGGTTATACAATGTCTGATTTGTTTTATCAGGATAAAACATTAAAAGATTCTTTAAAAGCTTTAGAAAATATTATTAAAAATAATAAACATGACGGTATTGCAGCAATTGGTTTGCCACTTGATATTAATGGTGGATTATTTAATGTTGCTGCAGTTATTAATAAAAATCAGTTATTAGGAATTGTACCAAAGTATAATTTACCTAATAATGGTGAGTTTAGTGAAAAACGTTGGTTTATTTCTGGTAAACAAGCTAATTTTACTAAAATAACATTGTTTGGAAAAGAAGTACCGTTTGGAAGTTTAATTTTTAAGGATACTAATAAAGATTTAGCAATTGGCGTTGAAATATGTCAAGATTTATGGACTATTAAAACACCAGCTGATGATTTAGCAGTTGCAGGAGCTAATTTAATTTTAAATTTATCAGCTTCAACAGAAATAGTTGGTAAAAGAACGATTAGAAGAAATGCAGTCTTAGATCACTCAAGAAAACAAATGGGTGCTTATGTTTATACAACAACAGGAATCTTCGAATCATCAAGTGAAGCACTATTTAGTTCTCATAAAATGATTGCGAGCATGGGTGAAATGGTTAATGAAAGTAAATCTATTGTAATCGGGTCATCTCATATTTTTGCAGATATTAATTTAACAGCAATTAATTACCAGAGAAGACAAGATAGTAATTTCCGAGATTCAATTTTTAATAATGAATTAAATTATCAAACAATCAATTTTGATTTAGAGGAATCAAATGATTATAAATTTGAAGATGATTTCAATTTAAAACCATATGTTCCAAATAATGCTAGTGATTATGAACATATCAAAGATATTTTAGTAGCAAGTTTAGTTAAAAAATTAAGCTCTCTACCTAAAAATAATCGTAAAATTGTTTTAGGTGTTTCTGGTGGTTTAGATTCAACTCACGCTTTAATTATTGCTTATGAAGCATTTAAAGTCTTAGACCTACCACTTGAAGATTTATATGCAGTAATTTTACCGGCAGTAGCATCAACTAGTAAGAGTATGAGTGATGCTATTGAATTAATTGAAGGATTAGGATTAAAACCATTAGTAATTGATATTAATGATAGTGTTAACCTACATTTAAAAGATATAGAACATAATAGTATCGATACGACATATGAAAATGCTCAAGCAAGAATGCGTACTTTAATATTAATGAATTTATCGAATAAATATGGTGGCTTTGTTTTAGGAACAGGTGACTTATCTGAAATAGCATTAGGATTTATGACTTATAATGGTGACCAGATGAGCATGTATGCAATCAATAGTGGTTTACCTAAAACTTTAATACAAGCAATTACGACTTATTATGCTAATAATAAATATAGTAATATTAAAAATGTATTAGACCGTATCGTTGCTAAAAAGATCTCACCAGAACTTTTAGATAAACAAGATACAGAAGAAATAATTGGAAGTTATTTAATTAATGACTTTATTATGTATTACCACCTAGAATGTGGTTTAGATGATGATAAGTTGATTTGGTTAATTGAAACAAGCTTTAACTTAAGAAATGAAGAAGCAAGTGTTTATGTAAGAAGATTTTTAAGTCGTTTTTACAATCAACAGTTTAAACGTTCAACTTTACCAGAAGGTCCAAAAGTGTTTAGTATTAGTCTATCACCACGTATGTCATACAAGTTACCTTCTGATGTGATAAGAAAGTGATGTAAATGAAAAAGAAAAAGAAAAAAGTAATATTAGGTTTATCTGGTGGTGTTGACTCAAGTGTTGCAGCAGCATTACTATTAAAAGAAGGTTATGACGTAGAAGGTGTTTTTATGCGTAACTGGGATAGTGCGACTAATTTAGATTTAAAAGGTAATCCAACAGCATTTAACGAAATTTGCGAGCAAGAAATAGATTATCAAGATGCTTTAAAGGTTGCTAATAAATTAGGAATTAAACTTCATAAAGTTGATTTTGTTAAAGAATATTGGGATGAAGTGTTTACATACTTTTTAGATGAATATAAAAAGAATCGTACACCTAATCCAGATATTTTATGTAACAACGAAATTAAGTTTAAAGCATTTATTAATCATGCTAAAAACTTTGAATATGATTATATCGCGATGGGGCATTATGCTAAAATTGATCATTCAGGTGATGAACCATTATTAATGCGTGCTAAAGATCAAAACAAAGATCAAACTTACTTTTTATCACAACTAGAAACAGAACAGTTAAAAGATGTTTTATTTCCTTTAGGTGAGATTGATAAAGATGAAGTAAGAAAAATTGCTTTAGACTTAGATTTAGCAACAGCAACCAAAAAAGATTCAACAGGTATCTGTTTTATTGGTGAAAGAAATTTCAGTGAATTTTTAAGTAACTATTTACCTGCTAAAAAAGGTGATATGCGTCAATTAGATGGAACATTTGTTAAAAATCATTTTGGATTAATGAACTACACAATTGGTCAAAGAAAAGGATTAGGTATTGGTGGAACACAAGATAGTACTGAAGCTTGGTATGTTGTAGGTAAAGATTTAACAACTAATACATTATTTGTTGAACCAGACAAAAATCATCCACACCTATTTAGTAATAAAGCAATTATTACTGATATAAAATTTAGAGGTGTTAAAGAAAATAAAACATTAACTGCAAAATTTAGATATCGTCAAAAAGATGTTCCAATTCAAATTACTTGGTTAGATGATACTAAAGCTTTAGTTGAGTATACTGATGTTAAAGCAGTAACTCCAGGACAAGCTTGCGTATTTTATGATGGCGAGGTTTGTTTAGGATCAGGTTTTATTGACCAAGTATTTTATAATGAAGAAGAAAGAAAATACTCATAAAAAATAAAGAAAGGAATGTATACTCGCTTTAACTACTATAATCATGAATAGAGTATACAAGATTGAAGATGGATTCTAATAAGTTTATGAAAAATAATGAACAATTAAATGACTTAGATAAACTAACTGCTAAAGTACTTAGATATATTTTTCATAATAAAGACAATTCATATTCAATTGTTAAAGTTTTGAGTGATGAAGATGAAGATCATACTTTAGTTGGTTATATTCCTATTTTAAGTGAAGATGTATTTTATGATTTTTTAGGTAGTTGGATTGATCATGATACTTATGGTAAACAATTTTTAGTGACATCTTATTCGAAAAGTGAAAATCAGACTGAACAAGGTGTAGTTAGTTATTTATCAAGTTCTTTTTTTACAGGTATTGGTCCTGTTCAAGCGACAAGAATAGTTAGAAAATTAGGGACGAATGCTGTTAAGAAAATAGTAGAAGATAAAACTATATTAGAACAATTTGGGATGTCACCAATTAGAATAGAAAAGTTTCATCAACAATTAATTGAAAACTTAAGTAATGAACAAATTTTAACAAAACTTTATTCATATAATATTGCTAGTAAGACAGCGATGAAAATTTTAAATTTCTACGGTGTTATAGCAATTGAAAAACTAGAAGCAGATCCTTATCAACTTATTTATGATATTGATGGTATTGGTTTTATTAAAGCCGATGAAATAGCACAAAAAATAGGGATTACTGAAGATGATCCAAGAAGAATCAAGGCTTCAGTTTTATACGCTATGAAAAACTATTCATTTCAAAATGGGGATACATACTTAACTAAAGAAAATTTAATTAGATATAGTTATGCAATGTTAAAGTTTGATTTTGAAATTGATACTTATTTAGAACAGCTTGTTTTAGATAACGAAATTATTTTAGAAGATGAAAGATATTATCTTTTTGATAGTTATCATGCCGAAGTTTCTGTTGCACAAGAATTAATAAGACTAGAAAATACTAAATCAAGTATTAATAACATTAATCAAATAAACAGTCTATTAGAGATGGTTCAGTTACAAAAAAACATTACTTATACTGATTTACAAAAAGAAGCAATTATTAATTCATTAACTAATAAGATATCAGTAATTACAGGTGGGCCTGGTACAGGTAAGACAACAATTATTGATGGGATTATTGATATATATGCAGCATACCATAATCTTAACTTGGCTAACCCAGAAATAAGCGAGCACATTGGTTTAATGGCTCCTACAGGACGAGCTGCGAAAAGAATGGAACAAGTACTTAACTTGCCTGCAAAGACGATTCATCGTCAATTAGGATATGGTTATGATGGATTTTTTACTTATGATTTAAATAAGAAAATGCCACAAAGATTAATTATTATTGATGAGTCATCAATGATAGATATCTTTTTAGCGAAAAAATTATTTGAAGCAATTGATTCGAATGCTCAAGTTATTATTGTTGGAGACGTAGATCAATTACCAAGTGTTAGTCCTGGAACTGTTTTAAAGGATATAATCGAATCAAATGTAATACCAGTAGTAAGACTTAGCGAAATTCATCGTCAAGCCAAAAATTCAAATATTATTAAATTAGCTTATAAAGTTAATGAGCAAATATTAGATAAAACTACGATTGATAGTGGTAATGATTTGTTTTTAAGAAGTAGTTCAAAAGATGAAATTAGAGATGTTATTATTAATCAAATAGCAGGAGCACTTAATAAAGGGTATGACATGATTGAAGATATACAAGTTTTAATTCCGACATACCGTGGAGATATTGGAATTGACGCAATTAATGAATTACTGCAAAAAACATTTAACAATAATAAAACCAAGTTTATTGAACACAATAATTTGAAGTTTTATGAAAAAGATAAAGTTATCCAATTAGTTAATGATCCGAAGAATTTTGTTATGAACGGTGATATTGGATTCATTGAAAGAATTTCAAAAACAATTGATAATAAAGATTATTTAGTAGTTAATTTCGATAATAACTTAGTTACTTATGAAAAAGGTGATTTAGATAACTTATCATTAGCATATGCAATGAGTATTCATAAATCCCAAGGTTCAGAATATAAAATAGTAATCTTACCTCTAATTAGACAGTATATTCATATGTTAAAAAAAGAACTATTATACACTGCAATAACTAGAGCGAAAGACTTCTTAATTATTTTAGGTGATATTGAGTTATTAGAATATGCAGCCAATCATTTATCAGAACAAAGAAACTCTTCATTAAAATTAAGATTAATGGAGATTGAAAAAGAATAGACCAATTTATTTTATTAAATAAATTGGTCTTTTATATTATATTGCTTTAGTTTTAGTTAAGTATTCAAAATGTAATTTTTTTATTTCCTCTTCAAACTCTAAAAAAGGTCCAATAGTTTGTGTATTATTTATTACTTCATTAATTGGTAGAGTCCTAACGTTTCCTCTAGTTACTTTTAATTGATCATAATAATTACTTAGTTGTTTTGATGAAAATGCGTAAACTATTAAACCTAATTCAACCCAGCCATGAGCGGCAGCACACATAGGACAGTGCTCACCACTTGTATAAACAATTGCTCTTTTCCTTTCTTCAATTGTTAAATTAGTAGCTGCATATTTTGCAATTGTAAACTCTGGATGATTAGTGTTATCACCATTACTAATTCTATTATGATCTTTAAAGATTATTTGATCATCTAAAACTAAAATAGAACCAAAGGGTGAATTATTAGTTAATAATGCTTCTTTGGCCATATTTACGGCTTCGTTTAAATAGTATAAATGTTTATCCATAACTGTAACTCCATTCGTTTTCTTTGTTATACATAAAATAATAAATTATGAGTATTTTGTAATAAGATGTTATAATAATATGACGTCAAGGAGGAATTCATATGCAAAAAATGACAAAGAAAATATTTACTTTATTTATGTTTATTATAGTAGGTTTATTACTTGTAAGTTGTATTGATAGTAATAATCCTGGAGTTAAACCACCAGGAACTATTGATCCACCAGAAATACCAGTAGTTCCAGAACCAACTGAAAATCAATTAAATCTTTTTTATTTAAATGATACTCATGGTGCTGTTTTAAATAATGGTAAGGAAATGGGGTTAGCTAATATAGCTAATTACATTATTACAAAACAAGAAACAAAGAAAAATCAAACTATTTTTGTAACTGGTGGGGATATTTTGCAAGGACAGTTAATATCTAATACTAATAAAGGTGCAGTTATGATTGAGTCTTTTAATGAAATGAAATTAGACGCATTTATTATTGGAAATCATGAGTTTGATTGGGGTCTAGATGTAATTTTAAATTACTTCAATGATTCAAAACAGGATGTTAAAGCTAACTTCCCTTTATTAGGTGCTAATGTTATTGAAAAAGCAACTGGCCAGAGACCAAAAGGAATTGATTCACATGTTATTATTGAAAGAAATGGTCTTAAAGTAGGTATTGTTGGTGCAATTGGTGATGGTCAAGAATCTTCAATTAGCTATCGTAGAGTTGAACCATATAAATTTACAGATGCTTTTAGTGCAATTGAAAAAACAGTTAATGAAATTAAAAATGAAGTTGATTTAATTTTAGTAGGTGTTCATTCAAGTAATGAAGTTTTAAATTATAAAATAGCAAGATTAAGTAAAGTACAAACTATTTTTAATGCTCACTCTCATTCTAAATATGAGGGTGTAATTAATGGTATTCCTTATCTACAAAGTGGTAGTAATGGTCAAAACTTAGGTGAAGTTATTTTAGATTACGAAAAAGATGAAACAGGTTTAGATTTATTAGAATCACAAGTAAATAATTTAAGTAGCGATGAATTATTGTTACAAAAACCTAATTTAGCCGTTGAAAAGATTATTGATAAATATTACAAAGAAATTGAATCACTATATACAGACGTTATTATTACTGCAAGTGAAAAGATGACTAGAACTAAATTAGCTAATTATATAGCTAAAGTGATGAAAACTGTTACTGGCTCAGTAGCTGGTTTCCAAAACAATGGTGGAACAAGAAATGAAATTTTTAGTGGTCAACAATTAACAGCAGCAGATATCTTCCAAGTTTTCCCATTTGACAATGAAATTGTTTATACGGAAGTACCAGGAAGTTATTTAATTACTTTATTAAATGATAGTTATTTCTTTATTGATTCTGATATTAGTGAATTTGATATTAATCGTAATGAATATTATAGAGTAGCAACAAATGATTATGTTTTCTATTCCTCATACAATAAATTTTTATCAGTTCAAAAAGGACCACAAACTGTTTATGGTGATATGTATGAAGTTTTTGTAGAGGTGCTAAAAGAACTAAGAATACAAGGACACAAAGAATTTAATTCCAATAGTCCAATCTTAATTGGACCAAATCAAATCGATTTTGCTAATTATTATTACTTTAATAAAAAAAGCTACGAGGTGTTATATGTTTAGTAAGTATGAAATGAATTTAGATGTTTCAAATAGCCACGTTAATGATAAGGGTGAAATGAAAGAACTATCAATAGTTAACTCGCTACAAGATATTGAAGGGCTACATATTGATAACTTAAATGTGTTTACTGATTACTTAAATGAAAATAACTTAGGTGTTTTTCTTTTATATCGTCAAATTGATATAATAAGAAAACCTTTATTTGGACAAAAACTTAAACTAAGTACATATCCTTATAATACAAATTCTATTAGCGGTTATCGACACATTTATATTCATGATGATAATGATGATCTATTAGTTACAACAAACTCATTTGGAGCGTTTGTTGACTTAAAGACTTACTTTCCAGCAAGAATACCTAGAAGTATTATTAAAACAATCAAAGATGGAGAAGAATCACAGTTAATGGAAATATTGCCTAGAAAAATTGAGTTTAATGAAGAATCATTATCTCTATTAGATTCATTTCCTATTAAGAGGTCAAATATTGATCGATATAAACATGTTAACAATGCCTTTTATATTGAGTTTGCACTAGATAGTTTTAAGGAAGAATTTAACTATAACCGTATTAGAGCAGAATATAAAAAAAGTTTTAAATTAGGTGATACTGTTAAGGTTTATCTTAATTTAGATGAAAAAGGTCATAAAATAGTAATTTTAAAGGATCAAAATGAAGAAATTAATGCAATAATTGAGTTTTTAGATGTAAAACTTGACTTATTATAATAATCATGTATAATTAATGAGGTATAAATTGAATAAGTGGAAAGAAGAGGTCCCCTCTCGCCTGATGATTCATTCATGGGCAAAATGTCACAATATTATAGGTAATATTATAATGTAGCATTTTTAGTGGGTAATCTTTTAGGAGATACTCACTTTTCTTTTTATTCAAAAAAATAGGAGGCGAATTACATTAGAGTAACAAAAAAAAGCACAGAATTAGTAAATGAGAACATTCCAAACGTTGAACTTTTAGTAATTGACGATCAAGGTAATAACTTAGGAAAAATTCCTAGAAATAAAGCTTTAGATATCGCAAATGACAAAGGTTTAGATTTAGTAGTTGTAGCACCAGAAGCAAAACTAATGGTTGCAAAAATGATGGATTATTCAAAATATCGCTATGAGCAACAAAGAAGAGCTCGTGAGATGAAGAAAAATCGTCAAACAGTGGACATTAAAGAAATTAGATTAAGTCCAACAATTGGTGATCATGACTTTACAACTAAATTAAACCACGCTAAAAAATTCATCGCTAAAGGAGATAAAGTAAAAGTTACTTTACGTTTTAGAGGAAGAATGATCACACATAGCGAATTAGGTGGACAAGTTGTTAATAAATTCATTGAAGAACTGGGAGATTTAGTAGTTATCGAAACTAAACCTAAATTAGAAGGTTATCAAATGATTGCAGTGTTAGCCCCAAATAATAACTAAGAAGAAAGAGGTAATAATTATGCCAAAACAAAAGACACATAGTGGACTTAAAAAACGTATTAAAGTTACTGGAACAGGTAAACTTAAAAGAGGTCAAGCTTATAAGAATCACTTAGCTCAATCTAAAACAACAAAACAAAATAGACAATTGAGAGGCCAAACATTAGTTCATCCATCTGATGAAAAAAGAATCAAACGCCTTATATCAAATATGTTATAATCGGAGGAAACTAAAAAATGGCAAGAGTAAAAAATACAGTTGTAACTAGAAAACGTCGTAAAAAAATAATTAAAGCGGCAAAAGGTTACTTTGTTTCAAAAGGAACAATTTATAAAACAGCAAACGAACAAGTTATGAGATCACGTGCTTATGCATACCGTGACCGTAAACGTCGTAAAAGAGACTTTAGAAAATTATGGATTACAAGAATTAATGCAGCTGCACGTTTAAACAACATGAAATATTCACAATTAATGCACGGTTTAAGCTTGGCAGGAGTTGAAGTTAACCGTAAAATGTTAGCGGATATCGCAGTTAATGAACCAGCAAACTTTACTGAATATGTAAAAGTAGCTCAAAACGCAATCCAAAACGCAAACAAATAATTTAAAATACTAAAAGCGTAGATTAATCTACGCTTTTGTTTTATAATAATAGTGAAAGCTGGGTGAAATAATGAGGAGAAGAATAGTAATATTATCAATTATATTAGGTTTATTATTTGTTATGCTGCCTTTAAGCTTCTTTTTTGGTAATGTTTACCAATTAAGAATAACATTAGCAACTCAACTTATTATAATCACTTTCATAATTATATATATATTTTCGGGAACAGGGAAATTAGTATCTTCTATGATATATGCGATGTTTATTGGTTTATTATTATATTTAATTCCAAAATATGATACAGCATTAATATTTATTGGAACATTTATCTTTGCGTTAAATCCTTTGGTAAACTTAGAAAATGCGGTAGATGAAAGATTTTCTGATCAAAAATCACTTCTTTCACAGTTAAGAGGATCTTATGCACCTTACTATGAGTATAGAAAAGAAGTTAAAAACTATTATCATTTACCACAAATGAGAAAAGTATTTAATAAACCTAATTATTTGAGATTAAGACAAGCACTAACGATAGTCTTATCAATGATTGCAATATTTTTATTAATAAGAGAAGTTAATAATTTAATTAACTTACTTAAAAATTTTAATATACATAGTTTTTTTGCATCAACTTATATAGTAATTGTCTTACTGGTAGTTACAATTATTTTATATCGTAAAGGATTTCAATCGATGTTAAACTTCTTAACGATATCCATTTTTCCACCACTTGCATATTATCTATACTTAGCAATTAACCCTCCTTTTATGGCATATATTTTAGGATCAATTACAATAATTATTGGTGTTGCTGCTGGAGTATATCAGTATATTGCTTTTAGAGGAAGAATAGTATTTGAATACTATTATTATTATGATAATGATTTACAAGCAGAGGTTTATGCAAATGCTTTATATGAACCATTCGTCTATAATGATTCATATAACTTAGTTGTGAAGTTTCAATTAAATATTAATAAAAATAAGTTTGATAAAATTTTTCATAACTTGGTTGTTTATGCAGATATTTTCAGGTTTTTTATTACTACTTATACAAATGATCATGAACAAATCAATCTTTATTGTGAGTTTCACTCGGGTAGTGAAAAACGAATCAGTAAATTTGCTAAATATATTGAGTCACTAATTAGTGAGAAGATAACATATCAACTTACAGTAGATCAAGATAAAGATTTTTATGAAACTAACTTTTTTCATAAAACAGATTATATTGTTGCAAGAACTAATTATTTAGCCGAGATTTTAAAAAAGTTAAATATTGAAGGTAATGTTATTATTAGTTTTATTACATATTTCAATTCAATCGAAGCAATCGAACAAATGAGTAATAATTATGCAATAACAAGACTTTATGATTTAGATTTAAATGGTGTTTATACGATCAAAATTGACTTGAAAGTTATAAATAACGAACATGTTATAGAATCTAAAGTAAGAGAATTATTGATAGACTTGTTAATTAATAGAGGTAAATATGTAAGGGTTAATGTCTATTATTAATTCCTAAAACAAATTATATAAACTTGACAAAAACACTATATGGTGTTAAAGTATAGATACCTTAGGGAGACCGCGTGGAACTCAAAGCATCTGAACGGGAATTTAAAATATATTACAGTGAATGCCATCTATAAGTTGGAATCCAAGCTAATATAGTAAAAGGAAATACCCACTTAAATTATTCGTTCTCACACTCTCTCTAAGGCATTTTTATATAAAAATGACGAAAACAAAGGAGATTTATATGAAATTAATGAAAAAAATCCCACTAATTCCTATAATTTTGGGAATAATATTAATGGTATACGCACTAGTTTCTTGGTTTGTTCAAAAGAGTCCTTTTGATCTAAACTTAGTAGTTGGTAAGATTGTAATTGGTTTAGGATTATTAGCATTCGCTTTCTTTATTCTGTTACCTAAAATTACATCAAGACAAAGTAAAGTAGCATCAACTTTAAGAATAATTGAGTTTGCAGTTATTGCAGTTGCAGCATTTATTGGATTTATTTTACCAGCATTTAAAATTGATTTAGGTAATATTGGTAATGGATCTTTATGGGTAGGTATTGCACTAGTTTTAAGTGGTGGTGTTGAACTATACTTAGGAACACATGGTAAGGTAAGTAATCGTAATGGAGCATTCTTTATTTCATTAATATCAGTAATACTTGGGACTTGGATTTATGCAAGAAATTTAATTGATCCAAAAATTAAAGTTATTACATTTTTAACATTAATGATTGGTGGAGCTGCATTAACATTATATGGTTCAGTTATTATGAGTAAAAAACCAAAGAGTAAAAGAAATTAAAAAGAAAATTAATAGGGGAGAAAGTCAGATGAGTAAAAAATTATTAAAACAATTATCAGAAGTTAATGGTGTACCTGGTAACGAATATTTAGTTAAAAACTTAATAGAAAAAGAAATTAAACCATTAGTAAATGAAATCAAAAAAGATAACATAGGATCATTAATTGGTGTTTTAGGTAATAAAGGACCTAACATTATGATTGGTGGACATATGGATGAAGTTGGTTTAATGGTTAAAAGTATTACTAAAGAAGGATTTATTAAATTCCAAACATTAGGTGGTTGGTATTCTCAAGTAATGCTTGCCCAAGAATGGCAAATAACAACTGATAAAGGTATTGTAATTGGTGTTACAGGATCTAAACCTCCTCATATTATTCCTTTAGAACAAAGAAAAAATGCAGCATCAATTGACGATATGTTTTTAGATGTTGGTGTTAATAGTAAAGAAGAAGCTGAAGCTTTAGGTATTGAAGTAGGTAATATGATTACTCCACTTCAAGAATTTAAAGAATTAGGTAATAAAAACTATTTATTAGGTAAAGCTTGGGACAACCGTATTGGTAGTGCAGTAGTTATTGAAGTTTTACGTAATTTAAAAGATGAAAAATTAAACAACCAATTATTTGGAACATTTACAGTTCAAGAAGAAGTTGGTTTAAGAGGAGCTAAAACTACATCTCATATGGTAGCTCCACAAATTGCATTTGCAATTGACACTGGTCTAGGTAATGATGTTCCAGGAAGTGTATCTGAAGAACAAACATTAGGTAATGGACCTCAAATCTTATTATTCGATGGTGGTTTAATTGCACACCGTGGTTTAAGAAAATTTGTTATCGAAGTTGCTAAAGAATTAGAAATTCCTTATCAAGAAGGAGTTATTAATGGGGGACGTACTGATGCTGGTGAAATGCACTTAGCACATCACGGTGCGGCAGCATTATCAATTTGTATACCAACAAGATATATGCACTCTCATACTTCAATTATTCATTACGAAGACTACAAAAATACTGTTAAATTAATGACAGAAGTTATTAAACGTTTAGATGAAAAAACAGTAAACGAAATTTTATTTAATTAATATATTATAAGCGAAGCTATCAATTTAGCTTCGTTTTTCTTTTAAGAGTTAAATGAGTAGATTTAACTTTAAATAACAATGAATTTATGTTATCATTATATGGATTATTAATAGAGGTGAAAAGGTATGTTATCAACAAATAAATTAACAGTTCAGTTCGGTAAAGAAATTCTTTTTGAAGATGTTACAGTTAAATTTACTGAAGGAAACTCATATGGTATTATTGGTGCCAATGGTTCAGGTAAATCAACGTTTTTAAAAGTCTTAGCAAAAGAACTAGAACCAAACTCAGGATCAGTATTTATTGAGAGTAGTCGTAGGCTTTCTTTCTTAAAACAGGATCAAAATGCTTATAATGACTTCAATGTATTAGAAACAGTTATTATGGGTAATCAAAAACTATATCAAATTATGAAAGAAAAAGATGCTATTTATGCAAAACCAGACTTTAATGAAGAAGATGGTATTAGAGCAGGTAAGTTAGAAGAAGAGTTCGACCATTTAGGTGGTTGGGATGCTGAATATGATGCTGCTGTTTTACTAAATGGTTTAGGTATTGGTAGTAACTTGCACTATGAAAACATGGGATCATTAGATGGAAAGATTAAAGTAAAAGTTTTACTTGCACAAAGTCTATTTGGTAACCCTGATGTTTTATTATTAGACGAACCTACGAATAACCTGGATATTGCAGCTATTAGATGGTTAGAAGAATTCTTAATTGAATTTAAAAACACTTTAATTATTGTTTCGCATGACCGTTATTTCTTGAACAAAGTATGTACTCATATTGCTGATATCGACTATAAAGAAATTAGATTATATGCTGGTAACTATGACTTCTGGTACGAATCAAGTCAATTAGTTTTAAAACAACAAAAAGAGTCTAATAAAAAGAGTGAAGAAAAAATTAAAGAACTACAAGACTTTATTGCTAGATTTAGTGCTAACGCTTCTAAATCTCGCCAAGCGACTTCACGTAAGAAAGCTTTAGATAAGATTCAATTAGATGATATTAAGCCTTCAACACGTCGTTATCCGTATGTAAACTTTGTTCCACTTAGATTACCAGGAAATGATGTATTAAAAGTTGAAAACTTAACAAAAGTTATTGATGGTGAAAAAGTATTAGATAATGTTTCATTTATATTAGGACCAAATGATAAAGTAGCTTTAATTGGTGACCAAGAAAAAGCTAAAACTGCCTTATTTGAAATCTTAAGTGGTAATGACACTGATTTTACAGGTGAATTTAGTTTTGGTGAGACAATTAATAAATCTTACTTCCCACGCGACAATACGGAAATCTTTAAAGAAGACAGTTCAATTATTGATTGGTTAATTCAGTTTAGTACTAATAAAGAAGAAAACTATGTACGTAGTTTCTTAGGACGTATGCTATTTTCAGGACAAGATGTATTTAAAAAGATTAGTGTTTTATCAGGTGGAGAGAAGGTTAGAACTTTAGTATCAAGAATGATGTTAGAAGGGTCAAACTTATTAATGTTTGATGAGCCAACACATCACCTTGACATGGAATCTATTACATCATTAAATAAAGGTATGATGAATTTTGAAGGAGTTATTTTATTTGCATCAACTGACCATGAGTTAGTTCAAACAACAGCAAATAGAGTAATTGATATTCAACCAAATGGTAAAATAATAGATCAACCAATGACTTATGATGAATATTTAGAGTTACAATTAAAACAAGAATAATTTAAATTTTTGATATATCCCTTAACGTAAAAGATATTAGTATTCAAACTTACTATGTCCTACGTTAAGGGA
>DATFIG010000073.1:0-20845 GCA_035270345.1 Haploplasma sp. | reverse complement strand
TCTTGTACTTCTTGATTTGGAAATATTCTTAGTGAATATCCTCTTAAGTAATTATCAATATTCGTTTTATTCTTAAAAAGTTTCTTAAACCAAGGAACTTTTTTTTCTTCATTACCACTTACAAAATTCCCAAATCTATCATCCAATATAAAGAATCCTTTATATTGATCACGATTCATTCTTTTAAATATATCAATAATTTTAACTCTACCATAACCTAGTAATTCCGGGTTATTTTTTTTATCAATATCAGCACTTACAAAAAAATTAAAATAGTCTTTTAGTAGTCGATAAGCAACAATTGGAGATTCTTCATTAGTCATAGTTGTTGCTGGATTGAAAATCAGTTGTAAGTCTCTTGGTCGATATTTTTTTAGTATATAAACTAAAACATTTGTTTTCTCTTCTTCTTGTTTAATTAATAGAGTAATTTTAAATCTTCTAGCCATTTCAATAAAAAGGTCTAATTGACTTTTAACAGTATCAAATTCTTCGAGAATATCTTTAATAATTGGTAATCGAAAATATAAATTACTTACTTTCAACTTAGATGCAACATTAAGTGCATCTTGATACATATTTAATACTTCATCGAATTTCTCGATGTCATATAAATCATAATTTTTAATTAATGGGTCAAGCGCTACAATACTAATTTTTTCAGATTTTAAAATTTGGTTAGTCTCTTTAATTAAAGCATCATCAAACTCATAAACTTTTAAATTATTAATTTTTCTAATTAATAACTGATCTATCTCTAAACTTTTAGCTACATCTATTTGATCTTTTAATTCTGTACTCTCATAATCACAAAATCCTATTACTCTCATAGTTTGCTCCATTCATACATTAAAATTGAACCAGCAACATTAACATTAAGACTTTCAACATTACTTGTCTTAATTGTTAAGGACTCATCTGCCAATTCTTTCATCTGAGTTGACACTCCACTTCCTTCATTACCTAAAACTAAAACTGATTTAGCTGCAAGTTTAGGACTTTCGCTTCCATTTACATCTGTAATATAGAGTTTATATCCTAACGACTTTAATTCTTCAGCTTTACTAATAACATCAGTTCTAATAATGTTTAAATCGAATAAAGCCCCTTTTGAAGCTCTTACCGTTTTATCATTATATAAGTCCGCAGACTTGTTAGATAAAATAACTGTTGTAAAATTAAAAGCAGATGCACTTCTTAATAGTGCACCAACATTATCCGGATCTTGAACATCTTCCAATAACAATATTAAACTTGATGGTTCTTTTTCTAATAATTTATGACAAATAGCTAACGTATCAAAAGGAGTAACAGTGTAATTTAATTGTTTCATTAACTCTTTTGATACTAAAGTACCACCTTTATTAGGATTAGATGTATATACTTCAATTATAACATCATGTTTCTTTGCTTCTAATATTAAGTCATCACCAAAAACAAGAAATTTATTTTCTTTATCTCGGTGTTTTTTTTGTTTTAATTTGTTGATATATTTAATTTTTTCATTATCTTTTGAGATAATCATTTTTCATTCCTCATGTTTTCATAACTTTCTAAGAAAGTAAATCCATACATACTAAAATCAATCTTATCATCTTTAGAAATAACTACTGTTTTAATGTTTTCCATTGTTTCAGTAATTATTGTTTCAAAATCAAATCGTGCTTCTTCTTCTAAACATCTTTTGATTGTCGGACTAATTACTGGATTCTTAGGTACATAAATACTACAGCAATCACTAAAAGGACGAATTGAAATGTCATAACAATCAATATATTGAGCGATATTGATAATATCAATTTTGTCATAAGTTGCTACTGGTCTAACTATTGGAATATTTGTAACATTCTCAACAACTTTCATACTTGCAAGTGTTTGTGATGCAACTTGTCCTACGGATTCACCATTTAATAAGATATCAATATTATTTTCATTTGCAAATCTCTCAGCAATACGATACATCATTCTTCGCATAATTGTAATAACATAACTATCTTTAACATGATTTAACATTGCTTCATGCAGCGGCATAAATGGCACTACATGTAACTTAATTTTTTCGTTTGGTAAAAACACAGCTAATTTAGCTGCTAAATCAGTCACTTTATTGATTGATTCTAATGGTGTTAATGGGCTTGATTCAAAATGAATTAACTCTATTTCAACACCTTGTTTAATACCTAAATATGCAGCTACAGGACTATCAATTCCACCACTCATCATTAGTAGACCTTTACCGGCTATAGTTGCTGGAAAACCACCCATTCCTTTATTTGATTTCAAATAAAGATAAACAGCATCTTGTCTAACATTAATATTTAATGTAATTTGAGGATTTCTAACATCAACTGTTAAGTTTTGGTTAGCTTCTTTTAAGATTAAAGGAGCAACAATTTTAGTAAAATCATTACTCATATGAATAAAGTTTTTATCACTACGTTTTGTTTCAACTTTAAAAGTATAATTTTTAGTACTATCTAATTCTAAGTTTAAAACTTCAACAGCTTTACTAACAACATCTTCAATAGTTTTAGCCGAAGTATAAACAATACTATATGAATGGATTCCAGGTATTTGTTTTACACGTTTTTCTACTTCATTTAATAAACTTTCATCAAAATTTAAATATAGACGATCATAGTTTAATTCAACCACAACATCTAAGTCTTTATATTTATTTTTAACATGTCTTGTTAACTTATTAATAAATATTTTGCGATTTTTTCCTTTTAACATTAAATCGCCAAATCTAATTAGTATTTTCATAATATCACCATTGGTATTTTACCATATATTAATAATTTGTTCACTATTCTATCTTTAAATAAATTTATATATTAATAATGTTTGACTTAAGTTGTTTAATAGTTTATAATTATTGTTGCAGGTAAAAAAGCAGGCCTTTGTAAATATTTCGTTTATCCCTACTTTATAAGAAGCCCTTAGTAACCTTTACTGCTTTAAGGTGAACAGAATATCGGGATTACATTTATTTTAATTAAAAGGTAACTTTTTATCCTAAAAAATAAAAGGAGGCAAAAGTTATGTCAAGATTTACAGGATCAACTTGGAAAGTATCTCGTCGTTTAGGATATTCAATTTCTGAAACAGGAAAAGAATTAATCAAACGTCCATATGCTCCAGGACAACACGGAAGACGTCGTACGAAAGTAAGTGGGTACGGTTTACAGTTAGCTGAAAAACAAAAAGTAAGATTTACTTATGGTGTTTCAGAAAAACAATTCCACAAAACATTCGTTGAAGCGAAAAAAATTGAAGGTGTTCATGGTGAAAACTTCTTAAAACTAATCGAATCAAGATTAGACAACGTAGTTTACCGTTTAGGATTAGCTAAAACACGTGCTCAAGCTCGTCAATTAGTAAACCACGGTCATATCGTTGTTGATGGTAAAAAAGTAGATATTCCATCATACCGTTTAAAACCAGGTCAAACAATTTCATTAAAAGAAACTTCTAAAGGTTTAACAATCGTTGCTGAAGCTTTAGAATCACAATTCAACAAAGTTGACTATGTTACTTATAACAAAGACACTAACGTTGGTACATTCGTAAGATATCCAGAAAGAAATGAATTCTTACCAGAAATCGACGAACAATTAATCGTAGAATTCTACAACAGATAATAATTGATAATTAAACCTCCATTAATTTGGAGGTTTTTTATTTTATAAGCCAATTACTACACTACTGCTTCTCTTTTAGGTATAATAGATGTATACAAAGGAGTAGATTTTTATGATTAAGTATCAAACAGATAAAACAATAAAAGATATTATAGCAAACAATGAAAAAGACAATATAATAATGGTATTTGGTAAAGGAACCAATTGTAGCGTTTGTCACGCAATTGAAGATCGAGTAAATAAAACATTTCCAGATCTATATCCAAACTTACCTATTCACTTTATCAACATAGATGACAGTCCTAGTTTCCGAGGTCAACATTTAATTTTCTCAGTACCTACTTTATTAATCTTTGAAGGATCCAAAGAAGTTCATCGTGAATCAAGAATAGTTGACTTCAATAAACTTTATAAAGTGTTAGATTTATTAACAACATAACCGAACCTTATGGTTCGGTTTTCTCTTTTTAAGCCCTTTAATTTTACTACTTGTAGTGTTATAATATTTAGGAGGTGGAACTATGACATATAAAGATATTTATAAAGAATGGATAAACAATCCTAATTTAGACATGGAAAATAAATCAATATTAACTACGATGAATGACAATGATATTAAAGAAGCTTTTCATAAAGATTTAGAATTTGGAACAGGTGGACTTAGAGGTTTAATGGGACCAGGAACAAATCGAATTAATATTTATATTGTAAGAAAAGTTACACAAGGAATTGCTAATTATCTAATAGCAAATAATACCTATACGAATGGTGTTGCAATATCTTATGATAATCGCTTAAACTCTAAAGTATTTGCTTTAGAAGTTGCTGGTGTATTTGCTGCTAATAACATTAAATCATTTTTATTTAATGAACTCAGACCAACACCAGTATTATCATATGCCGTTAGACACTTTAATGCTGATGCTGGTGTCATGATAACTGCTTCTCATAATCCAAAAGAATATAATGGCTACAAAGTATATAACAAGCAAGGTAGTCAAGTTAATCTAGATGAATCTAATTTAATAATTAATTCAATTGCTAAAGTTAATGATATGTTTACAATTAAATCAAAAACTAATAGCGATCTTATTAAACATATTTACGAAGACTTTGATGAAATATATTTAAATGAAGTTAAATCAATTAGAATTAATCAAACTAATACTTCTATCAAAGCAGTCTATTCACCATTACATGGAACTGGCGGTACAATAATTCCAAAACTTGCTAAACAAGAGGGATATGACTTCCATCCTTTAAAATCACAAATGATTGTTGATCCAAATTTCGCAAATACTTTATCTTCTAACCCAGAAGATGATAGTGCTTATATTGAATCAATTAAATATGCAAATGAAATTGGCGCAGAAATTGTTCTTCTTACCGATCCAGATGCTGATAGACTAGGTATTGCTGTAAAACATAATAGTGAATTTGTTTTAATCAACGGTAATCAAACTGCAGCATTAATGGTTAACTATATATTAGATGAAAAACAAAAACAAAATATTTTGCCTAAAAATGGTGTGGTTTATACTACAGTGGTATCTACAAATTTAATTAAAGATATTGCCGAATCTTATCATACAAAAGTAATTTCAACTTTAACTGGCTTTAAATTTATTGGTGAACAAGCTGAACTTAACAAAGACAAATATACATATTTATTTGGTTCAGAAGAATCATATGGGTCTTTAGTTTCACCATTTGTTAGAGATAAAGATGCTGTTCAAGCCGTATATCTACTACTAGAAATTGCTAGTGTTTTAAAACAATCAAACTTAACAATCGTTGACTATCTAAAGAATATTTATGAAAAATATTTTTATTATTATGAATCAACAAAAAATATTACATTAAGTGGTATTGAAGGTGCAAAGAAAATAAACTCAATAATGGATTATGTTCGTAACAATAATTTAGAAATATCTAATTATCAAGTTTTAGGTAAAGATGACTTCTTAAATAAAACATATTATGAAGTACCTGAAGTTGAACTTCCTACTTCTAATGTTATAAAGTTCCATTATAACAACGGATTAATTGTAATTTTTAGACCAAGTGGAACAGAACCTAAACTAAAAATATATTACAGTATTAAGAGTGAGTCTAATAATTCATTAGATCAATTAATAGATAATATTCACAAAAAAATAATGAAAGAAATATTATAAAAAAGGTCTAACGATTTTAAATCGTTAGACCTTTTACTATGTTAAATATCTTACATATATAGTATAAATTATTCCTAGTAAAGCAAGTGCCGTGAAACATATTATTAATATTTTATAAAGTTTAAAAAATTTACTATCTTCATTATAAAAAATAAAATATCCTACTGATAAAGGTAATAAGACAGTTAGTAGACTTGCCTTAAGACTAATCGGTTCTTTAATAACTGTAATGACTCTTATAACTAATAATAGTGGTAAAGCAACAAAGACTGTCAAAGTCATTGCACTTTGAAGAATAAAAACTACGATTGTAAATAAATCAGACATCTTTATCCTCCTTAATAAATAGCCCCATTAATAGATAAATTATTGGTATTATATTTAGTAATAAAAAATAGAAACTACCTGTGAAAAATAACAAGATAATCGAAATTATTATCATGTGAAATAACAAAAACTTGCGATATGACATTTTCATAAGCCCAACTCCTTATCAAAGACTAAATAACTATCCATTAACTTTGTTGTATTGTTATAATTAATTATTCTAGCGCCTTTTGAACCCTTACCATAAGCATTATATCCACTTGTTAAGCCGTAAGCAAGTAATGGCTCTCTTGAATCATTATTTAATCTAAAACTAAAATTGTTTAAGTGATCATGACCGGAAAAAACACCTAATGTCTTATAATTACCTTCTTCAGGATTAGTCATAGCATCATAAAATCCAGTATCTACCGCTTGAGCATGGACAGGTTCATCCATACCTTCTTTTTTATCGTATTCTAAATATTGTCGTAATGGAATATGCATAAATGCTAATGAATTTACTGTATCATCTTTAACTAATCTCTTATACCAATTAACCTGATCATTTGATAAATAATCATAGTTATTATTTTTTTCAACAATTCCATCTGTTCGATTAAGTTTTGTATCAAGTAAATATAAGTTTAAGATTGAATTATCATTATACTTTAGTTCTAATCTAAAATTACTAAATCCATTCTTACTATTATTTTTTACTTTATCATTAATAGCAAAATATAAGTTCTTAGTTTTAACACTTAGTAATGTATCTAAAACTAATTCCATATCCATAAACTCTGCTTCATGATTTCCAAAAACTAAACTCCATGGTATATCATACCCGTCCATAAATTTAATAAACTGTTTAAATACTCTTCTGCCATGAATCGACATAAATAAATCACCAGTAACTATAATAACATCAGGTTTTTCAGTAATGATTAATTTATCTATCAATTTATATGTTTTACGATCTTGGTGGTCAAATCCATATGTTAAATGCAAATCAGTTAGTTGCATAATTTTTATATTTTCTTGTGATACATTAATTGTTAATGAATCTGTATTATTAGTTATTAGATCTTTATTTCTACATGATACTAAACTAATACTACTAACTATTAATATTAATGCTATTAAGACTTTTTTCATAAGTCACCCTCTTCTTCAATTTTGTTAGTAACTCTTCTAATACTAAAGCTATTTATTTTATTTACTACTGTCTTAACATGTCGATTTAGAAGTAACTCTGTAATTCTAATAATTTCATCATTAGCACTAGTAATAGCTTTTGTTTTAGTAAGTATATCACTTAAGTTATCATTTATATGTCTAATTGAATTATCAAGTATTTCAAGTTTCATATTTTCAAACTCTTCTAAAATATCGCGTTCCGTTTTAAACTTAATTCTTTCAATTTCTTTTTCTAATAATAATTCTTTGTACTTTAAGCCAAAAGCAGTAATTATATTTAATAAAGTCATAAAGTATTGTGGTCTAACAACAAACATTTTGTCATATTCACTAATTCTTCTAATTGGAATATCATTAGTAATATCTTCACTAGCTTCTAATTCAGAAACTAAAATAGCATACTCTAAGTTCTTTTTGTTACGATCAGAATCTAATTTTTTTAAAATTGGTTCAATTCTTTGTTTATTAGTTGATGTTTTATCTTCTGATTTCATCTCTAATATTGCTGATGTTAAAAGTTGAGATTCAATTTTTTCATCTGTAGCATAGACCTTGTAAATAAAATCAGCCTTTGTACGATCGACAACTTCATTATCTTTATACCAAACAATGTTATTTGCTTGAATTAAATTATTAGCATTAAACTCGTTATCACACCAAGTTTCTAAATTTTCACCAATTGCCTTAACACTTAAACTACTGCGACTTCTATTTAAGTCATCAATTGTTTTTTCAAGTTCATTTACTTTTTCACTAAATTGTTTTTCTATAATTAGTTTTTCATTTTGTTTTTCTAAATTAAAATTATTAGTTTGGTTAAGCATTTCTTGTTTAACTTTTAAAACTTCATTATTTAAATTATTGATTTTATTTTGATATTCATTATCTTTACTTAACTCAATATTTTTTATTTCCGAAGTGAACTTAGTTCTTTCATTTTCAAACTTAATCTCATTAATACGAATTAACTCTTTAGCATTACTTAATTCGTCTTTATAACGATTTAAATCATTTGCGTGCTTAGTTTCTAGTTCTTTCGTTAAGTTCATTTTAAGCGCATTTAATTCAGCTTCTTGTTTAATTAATAATTCCTTAAACTTAGCTTGTTCAATTGTTAAATCTCTTTCATACTCTAACCTTAGTTGCTCTTTTAATTCTAACACTTTATTCTCATATACTTTATTAGAAGCTTCATCGATAGATTTTAATATATTCGTAGTATCAACATGCATCAAGTCACTTAAACTAATTAAACTACCTTTAACTGCATCCTCTTGTAAAACTAATGTTTTTTTATCTTTAATACTTACTTTGATATAATTCATAATATCAATCCCTTCGTGTTAGTATTTTATCACAAATAAGATATTAATGTTTTATATAGAATAATAAAAAGACGAACAAATTAATGTTCGTCAAAAGGAGTTTAGTTATTAAACCATTTAATTAAATTATTTAAGACATCCATATCAATTTGATGTCCATGTCCTAAATGAACTTCTACTTTAGCATTGTTTTGCTCCATTAATTCAATCATCATTGAAGTCTTATCAAAATTTGAATATGGATCATTTTTTGCTGTTGAAATAAAAATATTTTTGTTTGTTAAGTCCTTAAATCCTTTTAAAGGATTAATATAATCAGGACTTAGTAACATATAGTTATTTAATAGGTTTGGATAGTCTTGAAGTAATCCTAGTGCTATATTAGCTCCATTAGAAAAACCTACAAGAGTTGCATCTACTAAATCAAAGTTATATTTATTACTTAAATCTTTAATTGCATTTGCTAGGTTAGCTGTTTCTTCCTCATAACTCTCAAGATCGTATAAACCCATCCCAAAACGCTTGAAGAAGCGATTCATACCATGTTCGCTTACATTTCCTCTAATGCTTAATATAGAAGCCTTAGAATCGATTCTTTCAGCAAAATGCATGAAGTCAACCTCATTCCCACCTGTACCATGTAAACCAATTAATACTTTTTTAATAGTTCCTTGTTTAAATGTATGAATCATAATTCGTTTCCAATTTCTTTTGCACTGAATCCTACTTTTTTAAGTAAACTAGAAAGAAGTTCTCTTTCATCTTCAGTTAAAACATTGAATACTTTCGTTAGAAGTTCATAGTGGGAAGGAAATATCCTATTACCTAATAATTGTCCTTCTTTTGTTATTCTAATATTAAATACTCTACGATCATCTTCATCCTGAAGACGTTCGATAATGTTTTTTCTAACTAGTTTATCTAATATATAAGTTAGACTAGAACTATTTACCAGTACTTTGTCGTTAATTTCACTTACTCTTAATTGTTTATAATGATAAACAACTTCATACACAGCAAACTCATTTAAATCAAAATCATATTTTCTAATATCATCTTTAATAACTTCAGTCAATGATTGATGAGCCTTAAATAAAGTAATCATTGCTTTTAAATTAGTACGGTCACTACTTAAATTATAACTATTCATCTAAATACTCCTTTTCAAAGACCTTATTACTTCTAACAGTATTAATTGGTCTTACTACACTTTCAACATAATTACGATGATCTCTAAATTTTGGTGGTAATGCCAATGTCTCTCCTAAGATTGTGACATCTTCTTCATCATCAATAAAACCAGGTCCATCAGTTGCTAGTTCAAATAACACATTAGGATATAACCTTGTATATAAACTTTCAAAATAGAAACGATCAACATGACCAGAATTAGGTGCACCTAAACTATTTAAACGATTAGTCCATAAATCTAATTCCGCTCTATCTTTTACTCTAAATGCGATATGGTGAATACCACCATATCCTTGGTAGCTTGGGTTATTTTTAGAAAAGTCATTGTATAGAATTACTGATCCACCGTTACCGCCTTCACCCATTTCATATAAGTGATATAAACCTTCTTCTTTACTCTTACGCATTAAAAATACTTGTGTTAATAAGTTATGCATACTTTCAATTCTTGAAACATTAATAAATGCTGGCCCTAAACCAGTAATAGCGAATTCATTAGGTACTGGACCTTTATCCCAAGCTTTACCTGATTTAACACCTTGATCTAATTCATCTGAAAATATTGTATATTGTTGATTATCAAAGTCAACAAAATTTAATACTTTATTACCAAACAATTCAGTTATTCCATCATTTTTAACATTATAATGATTTAATCTTTTTAGCCAATATTCTAAAGCTTTATCACTAGCAACCCTAAAACCTGTTCTTGATAATTCATCATTACCATGAACCGCTTGACTAATTCCTTTAAAATCAAAGAATGTCATATCAGTTCCTGGACTACCAACTTCATCAGCAAAGAATAAGTGATAAGTATTAATATCATCTTGGTTAATTGTTTTTTTCACTAATCTTAAGCCTAAGATATTTGTAAAAAAATCATAAATTTTCTCTGCACTACTAGTTATTGCTGTAACATGGTGCATTCCAATTAATTGTGGCATCATTATTTATCACTTTTCCTTTCTAATTTTTTAGTAGACCCATCTTCATTTTCAATATATATATTTTCAGTCATTTGAGTTACATTATTTTTAATTTGAGCAATATATTGCTTCCTTAATTCAGTCCTTCTTGCATTTTCTTCTAATGTTAATTCACGTGTTTTTGCTAGTTTAGCAAAATCGTTAATTTCTTTAAGTAATGCTTGATGTTTTAAATACTCTTCATATTCTGATTTTGTATTATATGAATAATCATTTAAAACATTTGTTGCTTTTACAAATACTGGTATTAAAGTTTCTTCAATTTCGGCTCTTCTACTTTCTAAGTGAGCTGGAATATATAATTCTTTTGCTTCATCATCAATATTTGATGAACCAAATCCTGGCTTGCTTGAAGATAGTTCAATCATAATACCGCCTGGTTCTCTAAAGTATAAAGCTCTAAAGAAATCTCGATTTTTAATGTCACTTACTTTAAGTCCCATTGATTCAATCTTAGTTTTAAACAGTTCTAATTCTTCATCTTCAACTGTTAATGCTATATGATGATTTGTTCCTGTAGAATTTCGACCTCGACCAATGCTTCTCTTAAAGATATCTAATGTCTGTCCAATTACTTGTCCTTCCATTTTTAAACGATAATAGTCATTATCTTCATCTAATAAATTCATTCCTAAAACACTAATAAAGAAATCTTTAGTTTTATTAAAATCCCTTGAATATAATACTGCACCGGCAAAACCTTTAATAGCAACTTCACTAGTTACTCCGTTATATTCATGTGTATTAATAATACCTTGATCACTTTCTACTAATTCACTTAAGATACCATCTTTATCTCTAAAGAAAAGGTATGTTTCATTGAATCTTTGTAGTCTTTCAAATGGTACTCTAAATTCATTTAGTCTATTTTCCCAAAATGAAATTGATCCTCTTGGGATTGCATAAGTTACAATACCAACTTGTCCATCACCAACACGACCTTCTTCTGCTCTATTATTCCAAGGAAAATATGTAATAGCAGTTCCGCTATCACCTGTTTTATTTCCAAAATAAAAATGATATGTATTAGCATCGTCAAAGTTGACTGCTTTTTTAATTAGTCTTAATCCTAATAAACTTGTATAAAAATCAATATTTTCTTGGGGATGTCTTACAATCCCTGATATATGGTGTATTCCTTGTACTTTCATAATATCTCCTCCACGTTTATATTATACTTCGAATTCGAAACAAATGAAAGTGTTATGCTTTTACATAAAAAAAGAAGGATAAATTAATATCCTTCTTTAAAATGTTTAGTTAATTAGCGAGCCAACCATCCACCATCAACTGCGATTGTAAATCCGTTAATGTAGTCTGCGTTACTTGATGCTAAGAATACTGCTGTCCCTGCTAAATCACGTGGAGTTCCCCAACGGTTTGCTGGAATACGGTCGATAATTGATTTTTCACGATCTTCGTCCGCTCTAATAGCAGCTGTATTATTTGTAGCCATGTATCCTGGAGCAATTGCATTAACGTTAATTCCGTATTGTCCCCATTCGTTAGCCATAGTCATAGTTACACCTTTAACACCTGATTTAGATGCTGTATATGATGGTACTAAGATTCCACCTTCATAAGATAACATTGAAGCAATGTTAATAATCTTACCTGGTGATTTTTGTGCGATAAATTGGTTTGCTGCAGCTTGTGATAAGAAGAATACAGTTTTTAAGTTAATGTTTAAAACATCATCCCAATTTTCTTCACTAAATTCTAATGAAGGTTGTCTTCTAATAATACCTGCGTTGTTTACTAAGATATCTACTTTTCCAAAAGTACTAACTGCTTCAGCAACTAATCCTTTTAAATCTTCTGGAGTTGCTTTAATTAAGTCAGCAACGATTGGATGGAATTTTCTTCCTAAAGCTTCAATTTGTGCTTGAGTTTCCGGCATTAAAACATAGTCAACACCAACAACGTCTGCACCAGCTTCTGCTAATCCTAATGCAATTCCTTGCCCTAGTCCTGTTGAAGCTCCTGTAACAATTGCAACTTTTCCTTTTAAATCAAATAAGTTTAATATACTCATGTTAATATTCTCCTTCTTATTTTAAATCTTCCATAGCTACGTGATCCATGTCATCGTAAGTTTGGTTTTCTCCACACATACCCCAAATAAATGTATAGTTACTTGTAGCAACACCTGAGTGAATTGACCATGATGGTGAAATCACTGCTTGTTCGTTACTCATAACAATATGTCTAGTTTCTTGTGGTTCCCCCATTAAGTGGAATACACGAGCATCTGCTGGTAAGTTGAAGTAGAAGTAGACTTCCATTCTTCTATCATGTGTATGAGATGGCATTGTGTTCCATGAGTTACCTGGTGCTAACTCAGTTAACCCCATTTGTAATTGACAAGTTTCACAAACTGCCGGATTTAAGTATTGGTAAATTGTTCTTAAGTTTAATGTTGATGGATCTCCAATAGTTCTTGGATTAGCGTTAGCATGTGGAATGTGAACAGTTGGTAACTCTTTGTGAGCTGGTGAACTGTTTACCCAGAATTTTGCAGGGTTAGATGCATCTACTGAACCAAATACTACTTCTTTAATACCTTTACTAATGTAGATACCGTCTTTATGAACCATATCGTATTTTTTACCATCTAAGATAATGTAACCTGCTCCACCAACGTTAATAACTCCCATTTCTCTTCTTTCTAAGAAATAGTCAGTTCCTAAATCTTTAGTAACTGGTAAAACAACGTCTTTTGAAACTGGCATAATTCCACCTGCGATAATTCTATCGTGGTGTGAATATGTGAATAAAATTTCATCAGCAGCAAAAACTTGTTCGATTAAGTATCTTTCTCTAAGTTTTTCTGTGTCATATTTTTTTGAATCTTCTGGATGATTATTATATCTAATGTCTAATTTCATTTTATTTTCCTCCTAATAAACTACTAATCAATTCGTAACTAGTTTTGATATCTTCACCTGTTACGCCTTCAAAGATTAAATAACTATTCGGGTGACTAACTTTAATCTTTTCAATAATTGCAGGATAGTCCATTAAACCTTGTCCTAATCCTACTTGTACTAATTTACCATCTTGAACAATAAAGTCCTTTAAATGGAAAATTACAATGTGCTCTTGTAACAGCTCAATTGAACGATCTAATATTTCCATACGTTTTTCATAGTTGTCAATATTTAAGAAATTATATAAATCTACTGTTACTTTAAGCGCTGGACTATTAATCTTTTGAACAACTTCTAAGACACGTTCTGGTGTACCAGCAACGTGAGCCCAAGCACCTTCTAAAGCAATTTTAGCATCGTGCTTTTCAGCGTGCTTTGCTAATTTACCAAATATATCAATCACAACATCTAGTTGTTCTTGAGAGTGATTTTCTGGCATGTATCCCCATGGCGAACCCATTAGAGAACCAGTTTCACTACCAACATATTTAGCATTAACTTCTTTAGCTATTTCTAAATGCTTCATAAAGTTATTAATACCCTTTTCAACTACTGTCTTATCAGGGTGGACTGGATTAAAATAAGCACCTAACATAAATATTTCTGGTTTAACACCAAAATTTTCCTTAACAATGCTTAAATCATTAAAATCAACAGTCTCCGTTAAAGCTTTTGGAAATACTAATTGTACTCCTTCAAAGTTATTTTCTGTAACCAATGAAGATAATTCTTTAGCACTATGTTTACCTAAATCATGTGCTCTAATACCAATCTTAATCATTATAAATCACCTATATATCCTAAACTTCTTGATATCAAACTACAACTATTTTTTAAATCTTCAATAATAGTTTTGTAGCTTTCATCTCCTACTTCTAAATCTGATGCAACGACAACCCCACATACTCTATTTTCAAAGTTCCTAATTGGAATTGAAATATTTCTAATGTGAGATGTTGATCCACTTAGTTCTGTAATATAACCGTTGCTTAAGTTGATTTTCTTTTCTTCAGGTGTAGATGCTTCACACTTGTCATCAAACACTGTAAAGCATCTTCCTGAAATATCTTTGTCGCGGTTATACTTAATTGAACCTACGTCTGTTTCTGTCATGATTTTCACGTTAGTTGGCTCGTATTTATAAATATAAATAGTTTTATCTTCAACTTTCTTAGCTAATTGCATAGTGTATCCAGTTTTATCAGAAAATTCTTTCAAGATAGAACTCGACGCTTCAATTAAGTTAGAGTTTTTAGAGTATGTCGAACCAATTGCGTACATTCTAGAACCAATAACATAGTTTTTTAAATTCGGATCCTTATAGTAGACTGCATCTGCGCGATATAACGTTTGAAGAATGTCATAAGCAGTTGCTTTCGGCATTTCAAGTTCGCGGTAGATTTGTCCAAGAGTCAAACCGTCTGGATTTTTTGAAACCAAATCAAGAATTGACAATATTCTAATTACAGATCCATTTTCTTTCATCGAACTACGCGTCCTGAACCGTCTCCACCCGCTAACTTATCTACTTCTTCTTCAGACATTAAGTTAAAGTCTCCTAAGATAGTATGTTTTAAAGCACTTGCTGCAGCTGCAAATTCTACTGCTTCTGCTGGAGTTCTAGTTAATAACCCGTGAATTAAACCTGCTGAGAATGAGTCTCCTCCCCCAACACGATCAATGATTGGTGTAATTTCATAACGTTTTGAGTGGTGGAATTCTTTCCCATCAAATAATAAAATACTCCATCCATTACGACTTGCAGAAAATGATTCTCTTAATGATGTAGCAACCATTTCAAATCCAAATTCTTCTTTCATTTCTTGGAAAATAGTTTTGTATCCGTCGATTTCAACTTTTCCACTTGAAACATCTAAACCTTTTGGAACAAATCCTAAAGTTAATGCTGCGTCTTCTTCGTTACCGATACATACGTCAACATATTGCATTAAATCACGCATAACAACTTGCGCTTCTTCTGGAGTCCATAACATAGCACGGTAATTTAAGTCTACTGAAACTTTAACTCCATTTTTCTTAGCTGCAATTAAAGCTGCTTTAGTTAATACAGCTGCTTCTGGTGAAATAGCTGGTGTAATTCCTGACCAGTGTAACCAGTCTTTACCTTCAAAGATTGCGTCAAAATCAAAGTCTTCAACTTTAGCTTCTGCAATAGCACTTCTTGCACGGTCATAAACAACTTTAGAAGCACGCATACTTGCACCTGATTCTAAATAGTAGATACCAACACGGTCTCCACCTCTAACGATATGGTCTGTATTAACGCCATAACGTCTTAATGCATTAACTGCACTTTGTCCAATTTCGTGTTTTGGTAATTTAGAAACGAAGTAAGCTTCGTGACCATAGTTAGCTAATGATACAGCTACGTTTGCTTCTCCCCCACCATATACGATATCAAAACTATCAGCTTGAACAAATCTTTCATGTCCAGGAGTTGATAATCTTAACATAATTTCTCCTAATGTAACTACTTTTGCCATTTTATATTCTCCTTTATCTATTAACACTTGCAATGTTATTTTTCATATAATTTTTTACATCTCTTTCAGAGAGCATAAATGCATCTCCCCATAGAGTATGTTTTAAAACTGATGTTGCTAAACCAAATTCTAATGTGTAATCAATGTCATTTGGATATTTAATCATGCAGTTAATAATTCCTGCTGCAAATGCATCTCCACCACCTATACGATCATAGATATTAAATCTAGTAGGTTCAGTTGTGAAACACTTATCTTTTGTATAGCAATACGCACTTAACTCATTGTCAGTTGCAGTATAGATTTTACGTTTAGTACCAAATATTTTTGCTACTTTACTTTTATCTATTAATTTTTTAAATACTTCACGTTCATCTACTTCACCTAAATCTTCACTTGATGTTTTAACGTCAAATAATTTAACAGCATCAAATTTACTAGCGAATAAGACATCAACATAAGGTAAAACTTTTAGATAATGTTCTTTTGCTTCTTCAACACTCCATAATGTTTTACGGTAGTTACAATCAAAACTAACTGTAACATTGTGTTTATGAGCATACTCTAACATTTTATATAAAACGTTACGAACTTTATCACCTAATGCTAAGGTAATTCCACTAAAGTGAAACCATTTTGATTCTTTAAATATTTCATCAAAATCAAAATAGTCTTCCTTAATAGAAGTTATCGCAGCATACTTGCGATTATATAAAACTTTTGAATTTCTACCACCAAATCCAACTTCTAAGAAGTAGATTCCAATATTTGTGCCACCACGGTCAACATATTTAGTATTAACGTTATATCCTTTAAGGTAACGTATTGCACTATCTCCTAGTTGATTATCCGGTAATCTTGACACAAAGTAAGCTTGATGACCAAACCTGGCTAATGATATAGCTACGTTTGCTTCACCTCCACCATAGTTGGCTTGAAAACTACTAGTGTTTTCAATCGTATGATACTCTGGAGGTGTTAGCCTAAGCATTATTTCTCCAAAAGTTATTACGCTCATTTTTGTCTAGCTTCTTTAACTGCTTTAACAAATGCTTCAGCGTTCTTTCTTACACCTTCATAGTCTCCTGTTTTTGCTGGAGCTGTTAAATCTCCACCAACACCGATAGCTACTACTCCAGCATCGATCCATTCTTTAACGTTATTAATGTTAACTCCACCTGTTGGCATAATGTTAACTTGTGGTAATGGTCCTTTTACACCTTTTACATAACTTGAACCAAATGCACTACCTGGGAATAATTTAACAATATCTACTCCTGATTCCATTGCTGTAATCATTTCTGTAATTGTTAAACAACCTGGCATGTAAGGGATTTGGTATCTATTACATAATTTAGCTGTTTCAAAATCAAAACCTGGTGATACGATATATTGAGCTCCTGCCAAGATTGCTGCACGTGCTGTTTCAGCATCTAATACTGTTCCTGCACCAACAATTAACTCTTCTGATGTGAATTTTTCTGCTAAAGCTTCAATTACTTTTGTAGCTCCTGGCACTGTATATGTTACTTCGATCGCTGGAATTCCACCTTCGATACAAGCTGCTGAAATGTTAATTGCTTGTTCTGCATTTTCTGCTCTAACTACTGCAACAACACCTACGTCAACCATTCTTTTTATAATTTCATGTTTAAACATATTTCATCTTCCTTTCGAGTCTGTCTATTAAAATAAACACTATATTTATTATACCATGTTAACCGGTTCATATCAATTTTAAACTGGTCAATTTTTTGCTTATTTTCTTGAAATACTAATTAAATCTGCTAATGCTTTGTCTTCTTTTTTACTTGTATAACGATTAGTCGTTTCTACATCAAAGAAGTGTGCTTTTGATAAATCAAAACAAATTTTAACATCTGAACCAATTGTAAAATCTCTTGTATCTTCTACTTTAGAAATAACTTCCTTGCCTTCTAAATTAAAGAATACGTTAGTATCAGCACCTAAGATTTCATAGAATACTACTTTTGAGTTCATAGCTACTTCTTCATCTGATTCACCACGGATGTTATCAACATGGATATCTTCTGGTCTAACACCTAATATTACCGGTTTATCAAATAAATCATTTTCTTTAATAATGTCTAATTTATTTTCATCAACCTTTATTTTACTTCCATCAATAGTTAAGTAACCATCTTTACTAACTACTGTATTGATAAAGTTCATTGGTGGTGTTCCAATAAAAGCACCAACAAATACGTTATTTGGATAGTTATAAATAATTTCTGGTGAGCCAATTTGTTCAACATAACCATTACTCATAACAACCATTTTAGTAGCCATGGTCATAGCTTCTACTTGGTCATGCGTTACGTAAACTGTTGTGTTTCCTAACTCTTCGTGTAATTTAATTAATTCTCCACGCGTTTGAACTCTTAACTTAGCATCTAAGTTTGATAAAGGTTCGTCCATTAAGAATACTCTAGCTTCTTTAACCATTGCACGTCCTAAAGCAACCCTTTGTCTTTGTCCACCTGATAACTCAGCTGGTTTACGATCTAATAAATCTAATAAATCTAAAGATTTAGCAGCTTTAACTACTTTTTCTTCAATCTCTCTAATTGGTGCTTTCTTAATTTTTAAACCATATGATAAGTTATCAAATACAGTCATATGTGGATATAAAGCATAACTTTGGAAAACCATTGAGATGTCACGATCTTTAGGATCTTTTTCATTAACTAATTCGTCGTCAATATATAACTCTCCCGATGAAATATTTTCTAAACCTGCAATCATTCTTAAAGTTGTAGATTTCCCACAACCTGATGGCCCAACTAATACTATAAAGTCTTTGTCTTCAATATCTAAATTGAAGTCATAAACTGCTTGGTAACCGTTCGGATAAATCTTATTAATGTCTTTTAATTTTAACGTTGCCATTTTCATCAACTCCTTACTACTATTTTATAAAAAAAAGTCCATATTTACTATGGACAAAGTGCACAAATCTATAACATTAACTTGATAATAACCGCATCATTAAACTTCCTAGGATCAAGACCTGTCTTATCAAAAAATGTATTTAAACGATAGTTTAATGTGTTTCTATGAATATTTAAAACTTTAGAAGTTTTTAATGAATTTAAATCATTATCAAAAAATACATTAAGTGTATCTTTCATTGTTTGGTCATTAAATAGTTCTTTTAAAATTGTTGATTTAAAATCTACATTCAAATTATTTTTCAGAGTTAAAGTAATTAACTCACTAATACTAATAACAAATAATTTGTTATCACTTAGGATATCATCGATATACTTAGAAATAATAATAATTTCTTGTTCAAATGACTTAATTACATTACTATTATTTGATATATAAACAAGACCTTTAGTAATATGATCATTAAATAAGGTATTAAAATATTCACTTAAATACTCTTTGTTTGTTAAACCATCTATATAGTATACCAATGTTTTATTATCTACTTGGTAACTTCTAATGATTTTTCCATAAAAATCATTTAATGTATCTTCTATTTCATATTTAATTGTATCTTTTAAATTAACATTCTTAACTATTATGTAGTAATACATCAAAAACCTCCTTATTTCTTATCATTTTGCCTAACGTATGGTACAATATTACTTAGGTGATAAAATGAAAGTATTTATGAAAATATTGTCTGTTATTGCGCTATTATTTTTAGGAGTTATGGTTTTTAACTCTGGTAAAGCAGCAAGAGACGCAAAATATATTGAAAAAGTAATTCTAGCTGATAAAGGATCTAATGAAATTCATGATAACATGAAAGAATCTTTTGTAGGTGACGCATTTGCTTTAAATAGCTTAATATATAAGCAAAATAAAGTTGGTAATATCGAGATGATGGCTCGTGTTACAGATAATGGTAAAGATAAATCTGTTTACTTAAACATTGATATTTACCAAGTAATGGGATTCTTCATAAGTGAAGAAATACCAGCTCAATTCCAAGCTATCGTTAATGAATTCAGTGTTAATGCTCAAGCACAAAACTTGAAACTTACTGGTAATTATAAGGAAGCACTTCATGGTGAAAATCACAAAGATTACTACACTGTAGAAAATAGAAACTTCCCTCTATTCGGAATAAACAATACAATTACAAATGGTAAATTAAACCCTCTTGAATCAATTGTATTTAGTTTCCAAGGTGAAAAAGAAGATATTCAAATATTAGAATTAGTTGTTGATGAATCAAAAACTGAATTAAGTGAAAAAAGATATCTTAAAACTATGTCAGGTTATCCTGAAAACGAAAAACAAATGCAAGAAGATATTACAGATGTTTTAACAACAAAATCAGGTGGATTTAAAATTCCTACTGAAGAACAAGTTGAAGCTTTAAATGAATTAGGATACAACTACAAATTATTTGAAGGACAAGACAAATATAATTACTTAATTTATATTTATGTTGGAATTTATGTTGTTGTAGCTGGAGTAGCATTATACTTCTTATTTGTAAATGAAAGAATTAAAAACAAAAAAAATAAAGGGAACCAGTAATGGTTCTTTTTTTTATTTATAATAGTTCTTCTCTTGTTCCATACGTCGTTCAATATTAGGA
>DATFIG010000072.1:0-2116 GCA_035270345.1 Haploplasma sp. | reverse complement strand
CCAAACATCAGCAGCTTGTGCGACTTCCGTACCTGTAGCACCTAATTCTTGACCTAAATCTATATACGTGTTGAGTAATTTACCAGTTTCTTCAGCCGTAAATCCTGTTGCCTGTTGTAAATCTACTAAACTTTTATCCAGCTCAACAACAGTAGAAACCATTTGTTTAATGCTACGTACTGCACTAGTCGTTATTCCAGCGATTCCATACCAAGAAGCGAATTTTTGGAAATTATTACCAAGTTCTTGAAAAGCCGTTCTTCCCGATTTACCCATTGCTTCGGTCTGTTTCTGAATAGATCCAAATTCCTTCTTTAAGGCAGTAAATTTAGTTTTATCCGCACCAACTAATTCTCTTTGAATTCTTTCTAACTCAACTCTAAATAATTTAGCACCTTTAGTATTATCATTAGACCAACTAGTAATAGAAGATGAGAATTTGGTTTTATCATCTAGGGATATTTGTTGTTGCTGAACAGCTATAAGTGATTTAACTTCTTTTGTGACACCAGTAATTTCACCTTTAAGTAAGTTATACTGTTTAACTTTGTCAGCTTCAGCACCCTTAAAACTCTCTAGTGATTTAAAACTATTACCTAATTTATCAATTCTGGTACGTAATTCCTCAGGTTGGACTTGTAACTTTTTAAAACTTGTTTCAACATTTTGGATATCAATAGGCATAGTACCTATATTTTTCTTCATATTTTCTAACCCAGAAATAGGCAAATCCTTTTCCATCATAGTATTGAGCTGACTATATTCTGTTTTAGCAAGTTTTAAATAGTGCGTCATTTCCTTAATATTATTATTCTTATTTGCTGTGTCAAATCCACCTAGATTGTCTTGATTTAATGTTGTACCAGATTTATCAGCTTGTATTTGAAGTAGTTTCATTTGCTCAACAAGTTCTTTTTGCTTCATAAGGTTACTTGTTGCTTTTTCGGTGTTTTGACTATAACTTGACATAGCTTTAGACCAGCCCATTATAGTTTCTTCTTGACCACTACTATCTATATTAGAGCCAATCTGATTAAACTTATATAACTCAGATATTACTTCACCAAGTTCATTTTTATATTTAATGGTAACACCATTCAGTTTTTCAATTCTTTTACCCAAGTCATCATCAAAAATTGTGCTTGTATCAATTTTAAAATCAGATAATGAACCTTTGCCTTTAGTTAGTTTGCTAACAAGGCGTTTCATTTCATTTTCAATTTCTTTTGAGTTTTTAAAATCTATTTTAAATGGTACTTCAATTGGTTTGGGCGTAACTTTATTTAATCCATCCTGTATTTGTTTACCAGCATTTTTTTCAAGTTCAGCACCGACTCTTACTTTAAAATCATCCATTTTTTATTCACTCCTTTCAATTTAATAAGGGCATTTTAAAAAACACCCCTATTGGAGTGTTTGTAGTTGACATATTATAGAAATAGCTATATAATGAAGATATAATACTTAATGGTGGTGATATAATGGGTTACATTATTGCAGGGATATCTATGATAGGACTGTCGATTTGGCTATTATGTTATGGTAGACAAGATACTCAAAAACAAATAAATATTAAAAATCAAAACAATATACATGTAGATAGTGAGGATAGAATTATGTGTCCTAAATGTAATAGTACTCAAATCGAATTAATGAAACGTGGATGGAAGATTACTACTGGCTTCATTGGTAGTAGTCGAAACGAGCGAGTATGTATGAGATGCAAACATAAGTTTTAATAGAGTAGGAGAGTATACAACCTCTTTTAAGCCATTTAACCCTACACCCATACAAGTTTACCTAAACCATACTATCACGCCTATTTAACGCTGAAATATGGCTTATTTAGATTGATATTAACTCAAAGTAACAACATCCAATCAAATACTGCTTTGGTGTTAGTTTAAAAATTGCACGATACTCTTCATGTTTAAAGAATAACGTGCTGAATTTAAACCGAATCAATCGGTGAATTTATTGTATTATTAATCGTCTGCCCATGTACATTCTGTCCCATCTCCTGTATATTCTGTAACAAGTTTATTTAATTCTTCACCAGAATAAATTGAATCACAATTCATACATTCAAATCCATCAGTCCAATTACTTTCATCAT
>DATFIG010000071.1:0-2983 GCA_035270345.1 Haploplasma sp. | reverse complement strand
ACTTAAAACAGAATTAAACTTAACTACTAATCAACTACAAATATTAAAAAAATATAATGTAGTTGATGCAGGAGCATTAGCGTTTGTTATATTTATTGATGGTTTTATTAATAGTGTTATTAATAAAGATGAAGTAAAGATTGAAAACAATAATAACGAAATAATTAACAATTATGACGATTTACATAATCATGATGAAATTAATTATCGTTATTGTACGGAAGTCTTAATTGAAACTAAATTATCTAATGAAGATCTTAAGAGTAAAATAAATAAGTTTGGCGATTCATTAGTTGTTGGAAGTAACGAGCAATTTACTAAAATTCATATTCACACAAGCAAACCTTCATTACTAATCGAAGAAGTATCAAAATACGCTAAAATTGTAACTACAAAAGTAGATGATATGATAAATCAATATAGGATATCAAAGAATAAAAATAATGATATATGTATATTAACAGATTCAATAGCTGATATAAGTAAATCAATTATCGATGAAATGGGTATTCAAGTCTTTCCAATTAGTATAAATGTTGATGGAACTATTTATTATGATAAAACAACCATTAAGAATAATCAGTTATTAAAACTGATTTCTAAATCAGAAACTTTTCCTAAAACATCATCACCTAACACACTAACAGTAATTGAAGTACTCGAATACTTAAAAAAATATTTCAAAAAGATAATTGTAATAACAGTTTCATCAAAAATGAGTTCTACATATAATGTCTTTAAAAATGCGAAAGCATATTTAAAGACAGAGAAAATCGAAATAATTGATTCAAAACTAAATAGTGTATCACAAGGTCTTCTTGTCTTAGATGCATCTAAACAAATAGAACAAAAGGTTTCATTTGAAGATCTTGTTAATAATATCAATAGAACAATTAATGACACTAACATATTAGTAAGAGTTAAATCACTAGATAATATGGTTAAAGGCGGAAGAATTAGTAAGGGGCTAGGAAGAATTGGAAAACTTATTAATTTAAACCCAATCGTATCAATTGATAATGAAGGAACTGGAATAGTATCCTCAAAAGTAATTGGTAAGAAAAATAGTTTCAATAAAATAATTAAAGAGTTTAAGAAGACTTATAAAAAATATGGAATTAGAAGTTATGCAATAACGCATGTAAATAATGTTAAGGAAGCAGAAAAACTAAAAGTAGCATTAATTAAAATAACAAACCATAAACCAGAATATGTCACAGAAGCATCCTCAGTGATTGCGTTAAACGCTGGCGATGGTGCGGTTGCAGTAGGGTTTATTAAAGGAGTAAGAAAATGAATTATTTATATATATACATAGTATTATTAATCTATTTTAGTATTTGGTTTATAATTAGCCAAATTAAGAAAAACAATGGTCTTGTTGATATTGCGTGGGGCCTAAGCTTTTTAGTAACTACAGTAAGCTCACTAATTATTAGCAAAGAATTAACAATAACTAAAGTTATTATGTTAATTGTTGTTGCTTTATGGGGACTTAGATTAACTATTTATCTCTTTATTAGAAACTGGAATAAAAGGGAAGATTTCAGATACCAAAAAATGAGAAATAAGTGGCAAACAAAACTAAAAACAAAAGCATTCTTTAAAGTGTTTCTTTCTCAATCACTATTTTCTTACTTAATTTCACTGCCAATTATTTTAACTAATCTATCTAATAATCACAACTTTAAGTTAATAAATCAACTGATTTTATTATTAGGTTTAATTATCTTTTTAATTGGATATACATTTGAAGTAGTTGGTGATTACCAACTAAAGAAATTCAAACAAAATCCATTAAACAAAGGAAAAATTATGGATCAAGGCTTATGGAAATACACAAGACATCCTAATTACTTCGGAGAAGCAACCCTTTGGTGGGGAATTGCAATTATAAGTTTATCTACTTTACAAAAAATCACACTTATAGGTCTTATAAGCCCAATAACTATAACCCTTCTCTTACTTTATGTGACTGGAGTACCACTTTTGGAAAGAAGATATAAAGATAATTTAGATTACCAAACTTATGCTAATAAAACATCAAAGTTCTTTCCCCTACCACCTAAAAAAAACAACCCTAAGGTTGTTTAATCAAGTGGCAAGAATATTTCCAAATTATAAAAAGATAAATTATCTTCAGTAGTTAGATAACTATTTGAAAAACCATCATAGTCAATTAAAATATCACTTATAATAGTTTTTCCAAAGCCATGGCTAATTGAATCTAGTTTATCAGTTTTGATGTTTTCATCAATTACACTTGTAATTGTAGTATTTACGAAAGATAGTTTAATATAATTATCTAGCATTTCAGTTTTTATATTAATAATTCTATTGTTAGTATTTTCTATTTTTAATAAAGCTTCATAAGCATTTTCTAAAATATTATAAAATAATTTAATTAATCTAAGTTCATTAATATTAATCATATTAATATAAGTAAATGATGAAAACTTAGCATTAATTCGTTCAAACCTTTTAGCATAATCATTTAAAAGGGCATCTAATATTAAATTGTTAGAATAAGTTTTATAATTAAAATTCAATTGACTTAATTCAGAAGATGAATCAGCAACAATTTCTTTAATTGAATCATAATCCTTTAACACTAACAAATTAGCAATCCCAGATAATACTTTATCATAATCATGTTTAAATTTAAGAAAGTTTTCCATTTGTTCTTCATAGTTCTTATAATGTTCTAATTGAAAAGTAAGCTGTTTCTTTAAAGTGTTAGTATGAACTTTATAAGAACTAAAATAACTAGAGTTAGCGGTAAATAGTCTAAGTAGAAAATATATTATTTCTACACTAAAGGATATAAGCACTAAAACATTGTTATACCAAACATAAGGGATATTGTAATTAGAGACACTTATCCAAATCATATTAATAATTAGAATTAATTGAATAGATATTATTAAAAGCAAATTACGTTTTAACTGAAAGAAATACTTTAATTTATCTTTAAGTAAGAAAT
>DATFIG010000070.1:0-2092 GCA_035270345.1 Haploplasma sp. | reverse complement strand
TATTAACTTACTTAAAAAAGAATTATTAGATGAGATGGAAAGATATAATATTAGAAATTATGAAACTGACACATTTAAGTTTACAAGAGTATTACCATCTAAAACCAAATCATATGATTATAAGGAGTTGATAAAAGACTTGCCAGAAGATTTTGATATAAAGAAATATGAAAAGATAGAAGAACGTAAAGGAAGTTTACGAATTACCAAAAAGGAGGGTAAATAATGTTGATTAAAATTAGTGATAAATACTTTGTAGAGGTTGATAGGTTTAACTTCACGTTATACGAAGTAAGAAAACCGACGGCACATAACAGTAAGAATGAAACGGTCAATCATCTTATAGGACATTTCATGAATATGAAACATGTATTGCAAAAGATAGTATGGTTAGAAAGTAAACCAGACGGAGATGAAACTATCAAAGAGTTTTTAGAAAGATATAAAGATATTGAAAAGAACTTAATTGAATTAGTTGATAAGTTATTTATTGAAAAAAAGTTAACAAGAAAGGAATTAGAAGAACATGGAGAATAAATCATTTAAAGAAAGGTTTTTAGACCTTACAACTGAATTACAAGTTGGTAAGAACAGTAAGAATACATATGCTAACTTTAACTACCGAACTAAACCTGCGATACTAGAAGCGGTGAAACCTATTGCTAGAAAATATGGAATTATTATCACAACATCAAGTGAAGCAATTTATGTAGGCGAAAAACACTTTATTGAAAGCACTGCACTTGCAACTGATTTATATAGCAATGAGTCTATATCTGCAAAAGCACAAGCTGAATTGCAACCAAAAGCAGGTACAAAGATGAGTGAACCACAACTAACGGGATCAAGTGATAGTTATGCAGGTAAATATGCACTAGGAAACTTACTTGGAATTGATGACAATGAAGACCCAGACTCTTTAACAATATCAGTTGGTGAGAGCGAGAAAAAGAAAACTACACCTAATGAAGAAGTACAAACTGAACAAAAGTTAAGACAAGATATTGTATTAATCAAACCAGATGAACTATCAGTTGAAAAGGCTAATGAATTACAACAAAGAGTTTTTGATTTAAAAGATGAACAATTTGCTGGCAAGATGTTAACAACTAAATGTAAAGTAGCGGGAAGAGTATTTAACGAAACAACTAACAAGTGGGAATAATTATGTCAAAGTCATTGGCAATAATAATTTTATTTAGTTTTGGGTTTGCAACAATAATAGCAACAATAGGAATAGTCGTAGGACTAATATTAATAAAAATAAAAAATAAGGAGAAATAAAAATGGCATACACAGTAAAAGAACATGTAGTAAATAATTATGAAAGAAAAGATTTTGAAGAAGGTATTCATGATGTAAGCATCTCATATGCAGAAGAAAGAAAGACAACATGGGTAGATGAAAAAGCAAAAGAATTATTAGGATTAAAAGAAGTTAATCAAATCTCAATTGCATTTAAAGGTGATGCAAACGAATCAATTTGGTACAACATTAATCAAAAGTTTAATCCAGAAGACTTAACATTAGAATATGATAGCAATAGAATGAATGAAATCAGTATTGCAATTGGAATTCCACTTGGAACATCATTCGCTAATATTACTGAATGGTTAGAATATATTAAAGGTAAAAGAGTAAATATCAACGTTACTACTTATAATGACAAATTAAGAGTAAGTGGAATTAAGCAAACGGAGTTGCCATACTAATGGTTCATGTATATACTAATGATACGTTAGAATATATTGGCTCACGTAAGCAAGTAGCTGAATACATTGGTATATCAATTAGCACAATACATAAGATGGGTATGGGGAAAGATATTCCCCTACCACATCATGCTAAATGTGATTACATTATTGTAAATGATGTTCAATTCCAAAAGAGATATAACTTTAAAGGAACACCTGTTCATAAGTCAAATGTATTTAATGTAGGTTTTGAAACTCTTGTAAAGGGAGTTAAGTATAGAATTACAAATATTGAAACATTTGGTAAACGTTGGATTTATACATGGAATGATGATATTAAGATTATAACGTTAGGGAAGTTAAAAAGTTATAACACTTTATACCATTCATTATATAGA
>DATFIG010000069.1:0-5456 GCA_035270345.1 Haploplasma sp. | reverse complement strand
CTTCTAAATTATCCATTTCTTTTTCTCCTATCATTATAAAAATAAAAATACGCCCTTAAAATAAATCTAAGGACGTATTATAATTACGCGTTACCACCTTAGTTCTAAACAAAATGTTTAGCACTCGATAGACTATAACGGGTCTTAACCGGGTATGATTAGTACCTCTAAAAGATGAATTCAAATAAGTTTATTTATGCATCTTACACTATCATGCACTCGCTTTAAAATAATTAAATATTTTACTAGTTCTTTCTAAGATTTTTATTATTCTCTATTTGCTAATAGGATTGTTAACAATCTTAATACTTCAATATAAATCCAAACAATAGTTACCATTAATCCTAATGCTGCTGTCCATTCATAACGTTTATCAGCTCCTGATTCAACAATTTGTTGTGCACGATCAAAGTCTAAGATTAACATAAATGCACCATATCCAATTAAGAATACTGAAACCAAGATTGCTACTGTTGGGTTATTCATGAAATTAAAAATGTTTGGGTTAATTAAAGTCACGATTAAGCTAATAAGTGTAAAAGCAAATATTCCTAAAATTGTTCCATACATAAATTTTCTAAATCTATTTGTTGCTCTTAATGTTTTCGTTGAATATAATGCAAGCATTATTGCAAAAATTGTCAATGTTGCTGTTACTGCCATAATTCCAATTCCTGGCATTACTTGATCTAAAATTAAAGTTAATGTCCCTAATGTAAATCCTTGTGCTGCTGAATATAGAATTGAAAATGGTGCTGCAAGCCTTGGAATAAAAATTCCTAACATAACTGCGATAAATGCAACAATTCCTGATGCTCCTAATATAATATACAATGAGTCATACATTTCGTTACTTATTAATAAATTCGCTCCTACAGTAGCTAATACTGCAGTTAATAATAAAATTCCTGTTTTAGCAGTAATTCCTAAAAAACTTGCCGTGTTTGAAGACACTTGACTTTCATCAATTGTTCTAAAAACTGGGTTTGATGATTTCGGATTCATACTAACACTCCCTTTCGTTTATAGTATCCGTAATGTTAATTATAAACTATATGTTATAAATCTGCAAATAATCCCGTAGATATCACATCATTTTCCACAATTAAATCACCATACGCTCCATATTTGTCCATTAACACTTGAACTGTCTTATTGATTCTAGTTCGTTTTAATACGTCTGCGATTGAATCAAAAGGTCTTTCATTTCTTGCCTCTACAATACCTAATGCAACTTGTAAACCTAATCCATCAATACTAATAAATGGCATTCTTAATGCCCCGTCCTCAATAATAAATGTAGTTGCATCTGATTTTTCTATATCAACTGGCAAGAATTTGAAGCCACGTCTACTCATTTCTAAAGCAACACCTAAAGTAACAGTTAAATCATTATCCTTACCTTTTCTTTGATACATTGGAATCTTATCAATTTCTAATAATCGATTTCTAATTGCATTACTACCAGCAACCATAGCTTCGTAATCAAACTGAACTGCACGTTTTGAAAAGAATGCACTATAGAATAAAACTGGACTGTGATATTTAAACCAAGCAATTCTTACAGCCATCATTACATATGCAGTCGCATGTGCCTTGGGGAACATGTACTTAATTTGTGTACATGACCATATATACCAAGCTGGTACATCTTGTCTTTCCATCTCATCAACATAAGTTTTCCATTTATCTGGATTACGACTTGGATTACCACGTCTTACAAACTCCATGATTTCGAATGCTCTTGATGCATCAAGTCCCATTGCAGATAACTGGACCATAATATCATCACGACAAGCAATTATATCATTGAATGAAATATCTTTATATTCAGTTTGATCAGTAATTAAGTCTTTCGCATTTTTTAGCCAAACATCGGTACCGTGTGATAGTCCAGATATTTTAACTAAACCAGCAAAATTACTTGGTTTAGTATCATTTAACATTTCACGTACGAATGGTGTTCCAAACTCAGGAATACCAAATGAAGCTACTTCACTATTAATATCCTCAGGTTTGAGTCCAATAACTGAAGTTTGTTGGAACATTTTATAAACATTAGGATCATCTAATGGAATATCTTGAGCATGACTAAACGGGAATTCTTCTTGATTTTCAGCTACATAATCCATTAAGAATTTAATCATTGTTGGATCATCATGTCCTAGGATATCTAACTTAAGTAAGTTATCCTCAAACGAATGGTAATCAAAATGTGTTGTTTTCCATTCACTAGTAGTATCATTTGCTGGATACTGAATTGGAGTAACATCGTAAATTGATTTATTTTTCGGAACTACAACAATACCACCCGGGTGTTGTCCAGTTGAACGTTTAACCCCTCTAATTCGGTCTGCAAGCCTTTTAACTTGTGCACGTCGATATGTTAGGTTATTATCTTCCAAATACCCTAATACGTAACCGTACGCTGTTTTATCTGCAACAGTACCAATTGTACCCGCTCTAAACGAGTAATCATAACCTAATAAGTCTCTAACATACTGGTGAGCTTTCGATTGATAGTCTCCAGAAAAGTTCAAATCAATATCCGGAACTTTATCCCCTTTGAATCCTAAGAAAGTTTCAAATGGAATATCATGTCCATCTTTAATTAATAATTCATTACAATGAGGGCATTTAGCATCCGGTAAATCAAAACCTGATTGTACACCTTCAAAATATGGTTGGAAATCCTTTTCTAATTCAGTAATACCATGTTCATAAATTTCTTCTTTAGTTAGTCCAAACACACTAAAATCACCATTTTTACAACGATAATGTGGTTTTAATGGATTAACCTCTGTTATGTTCATAAGTGTTGCTACAAAACTTGAACCAACAGAACCACGTGAACCTACTAAATAGCCATCTTCTAGTGATTTTTCTACAAGTAAATGAGAAATATAATAGATAGGAGCAAACTTGTTACCGATAATACTATCTAATTCTTTTTCAATTCTAGCTTCAACAATCGGATGTAACTTTTCCCCATAACGTGCATGTGCAGTATCTGCTACTAATTTTCTTGTTTCTTTTTCAATTGATTCAATACCAATGTTAGTAAATGCATCATCAGGTAATGAATATAATTCACTTGGGAAAGCATTAATATATTCAATTTTATTATTCAGTAAATTTGTATTTGTAACAACTATTTCTTTGGCTAAATCCAGATCTAAGAATCCAAACTCTTCTAACATTTCATTAGTTGAACGTAAGTATTGCTTTGGAAGTTCATCAACATTATTTAATGGATGTCGTCCTCCACCAACAAGTGGAGTTCTAACATAAATCTTACGATATAAATCATCTTCTTCATCTAAATGATGGACGTTACCAGTTGCTACTACAACTTTATTTAATCTTTTAGCTGTCTTAATAATGTTAGTAATTGTACCTTCAATAATCTCTTTACCATTTTCACTCATACGATCAATAATATGTTGATATGAACTTGGTGGTTGGACCTCAATATAATCATAAAAATTAATCAATTCTTCTAAATTACGAATACTTCCATTTAGCGCCGTTTCAAAAACATCACCAAAATCGCAAGCACTACCTATCAATAAATTCTTACGATATTTTTCTAAAGTAGAAACTAATGTTCTTGGACCACCTGAAAAGTTAGTAGTTAAAGCCTCACTAACAACTTTAAACATATCTTTATAACCATCTTGGTTTTTAGCTAAAACAGTCATGTGTTTAGGGAACATATGCTTATAAGATTCATTAGGATCAATTGCTTCCATTAAATCTTTCGAAGTTTTAATTCCCAATTCTCTTAAATCATAAATCATTTGAATCCAAACTTTTGAAGTTGCTTCAGCATCTTGATCAGCACGGTGATGATTTTCTAATTCAACTTTGAAATATCTTGATAAAGCCTTTAAGTTGAATCGTTTTAATTTATCGTTATAGAAATAACGAGCTAAGTTTAAAGTATCAATATAAGTGTTTTTTACTTCAATACCCATATTCTTACCCTTCTCAATCATGAACTTAATATCAAATGAAGCATTATGGGCAACCAAAATACTATTATCAATAAAAGTCATAAACTCAGGGAAAACTTCTTCTATTTGTCTAGCATCAACTAAGTCTTCATCACTAATATTCGTTAATGTTTTAATAACTTCTGGTAATTTAATATTTGGATTGACAAAGGTTTGATAGCGATCAATTACTTCACCACCTTTAACTTTAACAGCACCTATTTCAATAATTGAATCATGAGTTGCAGAAAACCCTGTTGTTTCCAAGTCAAAGACAACATATGTAGATTCTACTAATGTAACATCATCACTACTCTTTGAAACAACAATAAAATCATTAGGATCAACAACATCTAATTCAACTCCAAAAATAGGTTTAATATCTTTTCCTCTTGTTGCTTTAGCAACATCAGGGAATGAATATAATCCGTTATGATCAGTAAAAGCAATTGCTTTATGTCCCCAATATAAAGCACGATCAACATAATCTTTTACATCAGTAACACCATCCATATCACTCATCTTAGTATGAAGATGTAATTCAACACGTTTTTCTTTTGCATTATCTTTTCTAATTACACGTCTCAAACCTTCTATTACAGAAAACTTACGTGCCATTATAACTACTTCATGAACATATGTATCAAATTGTGCCATACCTTCAACTTCTACAAACTGACCTTTAGATAATGATTTTGCAAATTGGAAGTCTTTTTCCGTATTAATAAAATTCTTTACTGTAATTGCATCATGATCATCAGCAACAGTCATTTCAAGTAATTTAACACGTGTTAATTCCTTAACTTCAACATCAATAATTTCACCTTCAATAATGAAATTAGTATTTCCGTTAGTATTTTTGTATTTATCAATTCCAAATAAATCAATTGGAATCTTATTAATTTGAACACTTTCTGCTTTTCTATTTCTATTAACAACTTGCGTTTCTACAACTTCTCTTTTTCCAATTGTTGAGGAAAGTTCATTCATTCTTTCTGCTCTTGCTTCGATTCTTTCTTCAATTTTTTCTTTAATTGTAGATAACTCTTCGTTAATCTCAACTTCAATTTTAGAAGTAATAGTCAAATCTTTAAATGATTTTGCAATCTCAGAAAAATAGTCTTTAACCCAAGTACTTTCTTTATCAATTTGCAAGTAATAACAATCATCTTCATGTTTAACATCAAAGTTCTTTAATGATGAAAATGATGATTTTGCTTCACTTATGTAATGAAGTGTTTGTTCCCAGTAATTAACTGCAAACTTATCAAAATTCTTATTATCCAAATGATTAAACTTTAAATCAATATCTCTTAATGCTGGATGATTAAAGTATTCTTTAACTGTTTTTGTAAAACTAAATAAAATATCAGCATCTAAATAATCTGCTAATTCAATTTCAAAAGTCCAAGTATCAAGTCTATCATCAACGATAACCTTAACTAACTTAGATTCTTTTAA